>JAHDWY010000633.1 GCA_023384315.1 Candidatus Hydrogenedentota bacterium
CAGCGCATTCCGTTTGGCCGGCCGGTTGAGTGTGACGAGTATGACACCCGGGCTTAGGATTTCCGTGTGGACCAACGCTTGACTCATTCAATCGGACCTTTTGCGGGCACGTATCGGGTGAGGATTTCGTCAGATATCTCAAGCGTCATTTCCAACGCGATCTGACCAATCGCCTTGCCCTGTGCGTCGATTCGGAGTGAACGGCTGCCGCCCCCGGTGAGTATTTCGTTCAATACGAAATTGAGTGTCTGCAGTTTCGGCACCTCGTAGCGTTCAACGGAATCGCATCCCATGGGCCGGAAATACGCAGCCATCACGGCTTCTGTCAGATGTTCAGATAGGAACCGATACCCGGTTTCTGTGTAGGCAAACACGCCGAGCGTCGCGCTGGAACCCTTGTCCCCGCTTCGCGCATGGGCGATGTCGCCGAGCCGTATGGTGCGCTCACCCATATGCCTTGTGGTCCTTTCCGGTTCCGCGGCGGCTCACGTTATCCCGCTACCAATTCTACCCGCGGTTCGACTGCGGTCTTCGGTATCAAACTCGGCCAATAGCCAAACACGGGAGTGACCGAAGGCCGTCCGCCGGCGAAGCCTGTAGTCCCTTGGGGTCCGCTGGTGACCAACGGCGCCAGTTCGCGCGTGAATCGTTCGACCGCTTCCTTGCGCGGGTCGGCGACGCTGATGCGCAGGACTGTTTCCAGCAGATCGGGTTCCGGCACCATGCCGGGCGCGCAGGCGCCCGCGCCAAGACACTCGACTTCGTACTGCTCGAAGTCGTAGCCCGCCAGCAGCAATCGTTTCCGCACGATCTCGCCGCAGCGTTTCGCTTTCAGCAGCGCGTTTCTTCCGAAGATGGTCAAGGTACCGTGTGCCCGGTAGCCGTCGCGGTACGTCGCGCTCACCTTGTACGAGTCCGTCGGTGAAGAGCCCTCCGCACCGCGTACGCTCACGCGGTTGGGCCCGGCATCTTCCAACTCGATATTCAGGAGGGAGACTGTGGCGTCCGGGCTGAGATAACGTCCGGGGTCGGCGATCTCGTAGAAGAGTTGTTCCTTCACGGTTTCCATGGTGACACATCCGCCGCTTTCCTCAGGTTTGGTCGCGACGAAGGTTCCGTCTTCGTACAGTTCCACGAAGGGAAAGCCAATGGTCTCTGGGTCAGGCACATCCAGCCAGTTTGTCGAAATGCCGCCCGTAAGCTGAGCGCCGCATTCAATGACATGCCCCGCGACCAGTGCGCCTGCGATTCGGTTAAAGTCGTTCCAGTCCCAGCCAAAATGAAACGCCGCGGGCCCAACGACGAGGCTCGGGTCCGCCACCCGGCCCGCGATTACAATGTCGGCGCCCGCTTCAAGCGCGTCGGCCACGGGACGCGCGCCAAGATATGCGTTTGCCGTGACCAGCCGTTCGAGCACGTCGCCGATGGGCGCGCCGGACTCAAGATTCCGAAAGGAGTCGCCTAAGGGGTCAGCGACGGCGCGAACCTGATCCAATACGCTGTCGCCGTGGACAACCGCGATTCGCCGATCTCCGCAGCCCAACTCGTGGAGCGCCTCGGCACAGGCCCGGGCACATGCGATGGGATTGAACCCGCCCGCGTTGGTCACCACGCGGCATCGCGAACCTTCCCGCCAGGCGGGCGCCAGGGAACGTACGACATCCACAAAATCCCGCGCGTACCCGCGCGACGAGTCGCGTTCGTGTTGCATCGCCATAATGCTGAGCGACACCTCGGCGAGATAGTCCAGCGTCAAGTAATCAAGGTTTGGCTGCTGCAACAGGAGCGTCGCGGGGGCGTCTGGAGAGTCGCCCCAGAATCCTTGGGCATTGCCGATCCGTACGCACCTGCTCATGTCTGAAGCACGCCCGTGTGAAACCTCGCCGGCGGCGGCGTACGTGACACCCAGCCCAATGTTTGAATCAGCACGTCGCGCGTGGTGTGCGGAGCGATGATGCCGTCCACCCATCCGCGGGCCGCGCCGTAGCGAATATCGGTCTGTTCCACGTACCCCTGCTTTACTTTTTCGCGGAGCCGTTCGAGTTCTTCGTGATCGAGGGTGACGCCGTCGCGCTCCGCGGACTTCTCGAGGATCGTAAATAATGTGCCCGACGCTTGCTCTGCCCCCATGACCGCGTAGCGGGCGTTCGGCCACGCGAAAATAAAACGCGGATCGTAGGCCTTTCCGCATAACGCGTAGTTGCCTGCGCCGAAGGAGCCTCCGAAAACGATCGTAATCTTGGGCACTATGGAGTTGCTTACGGCGCTGACGAGCTTCGCACCGCTGCGGATAATGCCGGACTGCTCGGCGTCCCGTCCGACCATGAAGCCGACCACGTCCTGAAAGAACACGATGGGCAGGCCCTTCTGGTTGCAGTCCATCACGAATCGGGCTGCTTTATCGGCGCTATCAGCATAGATGACGCCGCCGATTTGAACGCCTTCGGTGGCGGACTCGCAACGCTTACGTTGATTGGCCACGATGCCGACCGCCATGCCGCCGATTCTGGCGTAGGCGGTCACCAAGGTGCGTCCGTACTCCGCTTTGAATTCCTGCAGGGAGTCCGTATCGATGACGCAGGCGAGGAGATCGCGGACGTCGAATTCTGTGCGGCCGTCTGGGCGGACCAGATCGTACACGGTCATCGGGTCTCGGGCGGGTTCTCGGATGCCGGAGGGTTCCGTGCCGCCCCAGCGATCCGCGGGCAGCAGTTCAACCAGGTTGCGAATTCTCGCGAGACAGGCGGGATCGTCGGGCTCCCGGAAGTCGATGGTTCCGCTGACTTCCGCGTGCATTTCCGCGCCGCCGAGTTCTTCCGCTTCGACGACCTGGCCAATGGCCGCCTTGACGAGGGCTGGGCCTGCCAGATACAACCCGCTTCCTTCGGTCATCAGCAGCGTGTCGCACAACACGGGCAGATAGGCGCCGCCTGCGATGCAGTTGCCCATGATCGCGGCTATCTGGGGGATACCCGCCGCGGACAGCACGGCGTTGTTGCGGAAGATCCTCCCGAAGTCATCTTCATCGGGGAAGATCTCGTCCTGCATGGGCAGATAGACGCCCGCTGAGTCCACGAGGTAAATGATGGGCAGCGCGCATTCGTACGCGATGCGTTGCATGCGCAGTAG
>JAHDWY010000634.1 GCA_023384315.1 Candidatus Hydrogenedentota bacterium
CGCCACCATACCCAGCCCCCCAAACGCCACCCCCCGCCGCAAAAACGTCCTCCGCGTGTGCTTACTCATACGCGATCCCTCGGCTTCTGTAAGCCTCTGTTTGTGTTGGGGTTGTGTCCCAACACCTGTACCTGTCGCAACCCGTGTCGTGAGTGTGTCGCAAGTTTTGTCGTAAGTTTGTCGCAAGTTACCCGGCGAGGTGGTAGACGAGTTGGTTCGTTGCACCCTCGGCCCGAATCAGCTTCTTATCCAGCATTTCCTTGAGATCCCGTTGTAGACTGCGCCGGTTGACGCCAGGGCAGAGCGTTTCGAATTCCTGGATCGTCAGCCTCCCATGTCGAATCAGGTGACCGAGCGCCTTCTCCTGTCTTTCGTTCAATGCGTGTTGTTGGACCAGCACGTCGCGGCGGATGACTTGCTCGCCACGCTCACGCACTTCGATCATCTGCGTTTCCAATCCCGTGACGAAATAATCGAGCCAGCCGGTCATGTCCATGTCGTTTTCACGCACGCCTTGAATCGAACGATAGAACGCCGGCCGATCCCGGTCGTAGTACTCGCTGATGGTGAACAACCGCTTGAAGTCGTATCCGGCTTTGTAGAGGCACAGCGTCGAGAGCAGTCGCGAGGTACGGCCATTGCCGTCCAGGAAGGGGTGGATGTGTACGAGTTGGAATTGCGCGATACCGCTCACGAGCACCGGGTGAACATCCAAGTTGTGGTTCAACCACGATACGAGGTCGTCCATCATTGCCGGCACATCCGATGCCGGTGGCGGCGTGTAGATCACCTCTCCGGTAGACGAATTGACCACATAGTTCTGCACGCGACGATACGCACCGGGCGTCGCGCTGCCGCCTCGCACGCCGGCAACCAATTTCCGGTGAATCTCCCGGATCATGCCTTCAGTGATGGGATCGCCGCTCTCGAGACATTCCGATACGAACTCGAAAGCCGTCCGGTAATTCAGCAGTTCGCGCGCGTCTTCCGGATCGGCCTCCGGCACCGGTTCGCCGTTCCACAACCGCTCCGCCTGATCCAAGGTCAGCCGGGTCCCTTCAATATGCGTCGTATGATGGGCTTCCAGGATCAGGGCCTGGGCGCCCATCTCCCGCACCCATTCCGCGGAAAGTTGTGCGGCCTCGAGAAATCCTCGGGCCCGCTCGATGCGCGTAATCGCGGCGGTCATGCGATTGGTGATCGTGAACTTGGGCTGGAACGCACCCATATCACTTGTCTCCCTCGTATGCACCGCCGCGCATCCGGATACTCTCCTTGAGTGCCGCTTATTCAACGGGCTGCCCGTCTCGCCACGCCGCTCCCATCTCTTCTGCAAATTCCACGGCGGCGGACATCCGGCAACATATATCATCGGCCTCCAACCGCGCAAAGCACGGTAGCGGATAGACCCGGAGTACATCCCGCTGTCGCGCTGTCCCGGCAGGGTGCCCCGCGTTCCGCAAAAAGGTCAGAGCCTGCCCGGTGCCGATACCAGGCAGGCCCTGCGGATGCTATACGCGCCAATCGATGCGTGTTGCGCGCGGCGGTTAGTTCTCGAGGTCGAACCGGTCCGCGTTCATGACTTTGGTCCACGCGGCCACGAAGTCCTTCACGAACTTCTCCTGGTTATCGTCCTGGGCATAGACTTCCGCGTACGCGCGCAGGATTGAGTTGGACCCGAACACGAGGTCGGCCCGCGTCGCCGTCCACTTCACTTCGCCGGTCTTGCGATGACGGATGTTGTAGCTGTTGAGGCCGGTCGGCTCCCAGACGTAGCTCATGTCCGTCAGGTTGACGAAGAAATCGTTCGTCAACGCGCCCGGACGGTCGGTGAAGACGCCGTCCTTGCTGCCGCCGTAGTTTGCGTCCAGCGCCCGCATGCCGCCGATCAGGACGGTCATCTCCGTCGCCGTGAGACCCATCAGTTGCGCGCGATCGAGCAGCAGCTCTTCGGGCTGGACGACATAATCCTTCTTCAGCCAGTTGCGGAAGCCGTCGGCGGCCGGTTCCAGTGGGGCGAAGGAGTCGGCGTCCGTCATGTCGTCAGTGGCGTCGCCACGTCCGGGAGCGAAAGGCACGCTCACATTGAAGCCTGCCGCCTTCGCAGCCTGTTCGACGCCCCAGTTCCCCGCGAGCACGATCACATCGGCCACGCTCGCGCCCGTCTCGGCCGCGATGGGCTCAAGGATGCCAAGCACCTTCGCCAGCCGTTTCGGCTCGTTGCCTTCCCAGTCCTTCTGCGGCGCGAGGCGAATCCGCGCGCCGTTTGCGCCGCCGCGCATGTCGGAGCCACGGTACGTCCGCGCGCTGTCCCAGGCCGTCGCAACGGCGTCGCGGATGCTCAGACCACTCGCGGCGATCTTCGCTTTAACCGCTGCGACATCGTAACCGGTCTTGCCGGCGGGAACCGGGTCCTGCCAGATAAGATCCTCCTTCGGCACGTCGGGGCCGATGTACCGGCTCTTCGGGCCCATGTCGCGGTGGGTCAGCTTGAACCACGCCCGCGCAAACGCGTCGTCGAACAGCGCCTGATCCTTACGGAACCGTTCCATGATCTCGCGGTAAATCGGATCCACCTTCATCGCCATGTCGGCGTCGGTCATGATCGGCATGCAACGGATCGAGGGATCTTCCACATCGACCGGCATGTCCTCTTCCTTGATGTCCACCGGCATCCACTGATTCGCACCGGCCGGGCTCTTCTTCAACTCCCATTCGTGGTCCAGGAGCATGTCGAAATAGCCCATGTCCCACTTGGTCGGATTCGACGTCCACGCGCCTTCGATCCCCGAGACCATTGTGTCCCGGCCGATGCCGCGGCCCTTCATTTTCATCCAGCCCAAACCCTGGTACTCAAGCCCCGCAGACTCGGGATCGGGGCTCAGATCCTCGGCGCGGCCATTGCCATGACACTTGCCGATCGTGTGACCGCCTGCGGTCAGCGCCACCGTCTCCTCGTCATTCATCGCCATGCGCGCGAAGGTCTCGCGCACCTGCGCGGCCGTCCGCATCGGGTCCGGCTGACCGTCCACGCCCTCGGGGTTCACGTAGATGAGGCCCATCTGCACCGCGGCCAGCGGGTTCTCCATGGTGGAGGGGTCATGGAGATCCCCATAGCGCCCGTCGCTC
>JAHDWY010000635.1 GCA_023384315.1 Candidatus Hydrogenedentota bacterium
CTTGCGCACTGCTCGATACAAAACCTGAACATTCAGCCTCGACGGAGACTGCCTCACGAACGGCTAGGGTAAAATCGCGTTGGATCTCAGAGGCAGCGTTCATGCGAAGCAAGGCCGTCTCGCCCACTTGCATCAACCGGTTTCCCTGAATGAAAGCGACCGCGCAGATATTGATGAAGATCGCCAGCCCCGCTATGTATGCCAGCATTTCCAGGAGCGTCATGCCTTCGGTTCGCGCAGCCGGTCTGAATGCGGATGCACTCATCGCGCACCTCCCCGGTCGCCAACGAGCGTAGCCGCCGATTTCTCCATGGCACGGCCCTGGTCGCCCGTCCAGCGAACGACGACCTCGGCCACGAGCAATCCCGAATTTTCCAAATTGAAGGGGCGCAACTCAACCGTCGCCGTGACATCCGCCAACTGCTCCAAGCCCGGCGAGCGCGCGGCGAACTCGTGGGTTCCCGTAGCGAGCAGCGAAAAGTCCGTTCCGCGCAACGTCTCCATCTCGTTCTGAATAGCCCGCATCGCGATGCCGTCCTCCTTGAGCACCCGCATCCTGGAAAGCGTGTAGTGGAAAGTCTGGAACGCTCCCACCATGCCGACCGAGAAGACGAAAAGCGCCGCCGTCAGCTCGAGCATCGACGTGCCAAGTTTGTCCGTACGTTCCCGGTGTGTATGTGTCGTTATCATGCTCAAGTCATCCCCGCTGGAAGCACGCGGCGCATTTCATCCAGCGTCGTGATGCCGGTCTCGGCACACGCCAAGGCTGCATCCTCAAGGGACGTCATCCCCGCTACGACGGCCGCACGGTGAATCGTCGCCGTCCTGGCACGACTCAAGATCAACTCTGCAACCGTCTCGTCGGCCATCAGTAGTTCTCCGACCGCCGTTCGACCGCGGAATCCTATGCCTTCGCAGTTCGGACAACCCGAGCCCGCGCGGAACGTGCCGGATTCTGGAACGACGCCGAATCGCGCACATAGGCGCTCGTCCGGAACGACAGGCGCGCTGCAGGCGGGACAGTTCTTGCGTACCAACCGCTGCGCAAGAACGCCCGTCACGGATGACGCGATCAGGAAGGGCTCGATGCCCATGTCCAGCAGGCGCGTGAACACCCCGGCGGCCGTGCCACTGTGTATCGTGCTGATAACCAGGTGGCCTGTAAGCCCAGCCTGAATTGCGGCGTGCGCGGTGGCCGGATCGCGGATCTCCCCGAGCATGATCACTTCGGGATCCTGACGAAGGACAGCCCGCAGCGCTTCTTCGTAGGTGAGGCCCGTGTGGGGATTGATTTCGGTTTGCGTAATCTTGGGCATCCGGTATTCGACTGGGTCTTCGATGGCGACTACGTGGGGCGCGGGATCGCGCGATTGCACGATGGCCTGAAGCAACGCGTAGATCGTCGTGGTCTTGCCGCTCGAGCTGGGACCGGTCAGCAAGAGCGTGCCGCTGGGCCGCCCTATCAGTTCCTGGAGCGCGCCGGTCAGATCGGCGTCAAATCCGAGTGCGTCCAAGGCCAGCATTCCGTCCGGCGTATCGAGCATCCGGACGGTCACTTTCTCCCCGTTCACCGTTGGAAATGTGGACACGCGCATTGCGCGTCCGGATGGCGTGGCGTCGGGTTCGATGCGGCCGTCTTGAGGTACGTCCCGGTGATAGGTTGCAATACGGGCGATGACTTTCAATCGCGTCGTGATCCACGCGTGGAATTCCCGCGGAAGCTGCGCCACGTCGTGGAGAATCCCGTCAATGCGATAGCGGATGGTCAAGGAATCCCGCCAGGGTTCGAAATGAATGTCGCTTGCGCGATGAGGCACGGCTTGGATGAGGATCAAGTCGACGGCGTCAACGGCGGCAGAATCGCCGCCACGCGCCAAGCGCTCCCGCAATCGGGCTTCAATCGCCTCGAACGGCTCGCGGCCTGGCGAACTCTCGTCGCCTCCTCGTTCTATGATTCGCAATGACGTCATACCACCGCCGTTCCTGAGACGCACCGCATGAGTTAGACCCCTCCTCCGATCGCGTCCGCAAGGGTTGTTAACAAGGTAAACACGGAGAGTTCAAAGAAAAGGACACCAAGGGACAGCACCAACACCCCGCAGGGGCACACGGTATCAACGAGAATGCGCGTCGTCTTCAGCGTCTGGGCCTCGTACAAGGCCGCGATACGTTCAAAAGCCGCAGCTAGCCGACCACTGGATTCGCCGAGCGCGATAAGCGCGTGGAAGGAATCGGGGAAACGGTTATCCTCCCGCACGGCCTGGCTGAGCGACATGCCTTCTTCGACCTTTCGTCTCACCGCGCGCAGCGCTTCCCGAAGACGGAAAACGATTTCCAGGTCTTCACTGTCGCGGAGCGCGTCGTTGAGCGGAACGCCGGCGTGAAGCAGTCGCGCCAGCACACGGGCCGCCAGCCCGAGATCGTTCTTCGCGATAACGCCGCGCACCAACGGGATCGCACTGCCCAAACCTTTCAAGCGATACCGCGACATTCCGGAAAATGTAATGCTGATCAACATCAACACGGCGGCAACAACGAAGACACCGCCTACCACCGACCCGACAATTCGAGTCCGATCGGACGCCGTGGCATGGCCGACAGCCATCATGGGATCCAGCACAGCCGGAATGTCGTCGGTGAAGTAACCGATGGTGTCGGCAAACTCGGGGAATACACGTAGAGAGAGGACGAGGAACGTTGCCAACTGAATGAACAGGACGAGTGCAAGGTACGCAGCCCATCCCCAAATCTTCGTCGCGTGCTTCTTTTCTTCGGTTAGGTGGTCCTGAAGTCGATCCAATGTATCCGGCAAGGAACCGCTCATTTCCCCTACTTTGATTAAATCTACATAATACGGTGGAAAGAACCGATTCCGCTGGGCCATGGATTCGTGGAGCGCCATCCCCGAGGCCAGGTTGTCCCGCAAGGCCTGGAGAACAAGCTGCACCTTGCGGCGCGGCGCATCCCAGGCGGCGAGTTCCAATCCCTGAATCAGGGGAGCATTGCACTTAACGATGGCCTGCACCTGCGCGGTGACCAGCATGAGGTCCCGCCGCCAGAACGATCGGTGTATATAGCGCGGGCCTGCCCATCGGTGACCGCGCCGCGCGTGATACACATGGGG
>JAHDWY010000636.1 GCA_023384315.1 Candidatus Hydrogenedentota bacterium
GCTTCGCCCATGCGCAGCGTGATGGTCTCGTCCTTCGGCGTGTGTTCGATGCGGTCCTCGCCCGCGAACTGCAGCATACCTTCGCTGTCTTCCTGATAGATCCGCATGACGCCCGCAGGCAGCGGAATGCCCAACGCGTTTTCTTCCTCGTTCTCAAACTTCAGGAACACGCCCACGTGCTCCTCCCCCGTCGGCGGGATCTGCTGGCTGTAGAAATACTCCTGCCCCCGGTACTCGTACTTCTTCGTACAAGCCACGCCTTCGCCATCAAGCAAGGCTAACTGCTTCGACTGGTTCTGCTTGATCGTCGTGCGCCGTGGCATTGTGTAGAGGTGATACTCGGCGAAGGCTTCCTCCTGCGGCATGGGCGGTGGAGCGGCCGCCGGCATCGCGCCATTGAACGCCATGTCCGCCATCACCATTTCTTCGCGAACGACGTTCACATCGCCTGCAACGAGTTTCAGCTTCGCATTGGTATAGGTTGCGCCGGATTGGTTGTTCATCGTTACCCAGCCCGCGAGGTCGAGCGATTGATCGTCCTTCGCGAGCGTCACGACATAATCCGCCTGCCAACTCACGCCATTCGTCAGATACGTGACCTCGAGCGTCTGCTCGCCCTGCTCATTCGCCAGCATCCAGATCAGCGACGGCTTCGCGATCAGGTTCTCCGGAATCTCCGGCAACACGACATTCCCTGGATGTCCCAAGTAGATCTCGTCGCCCACCTTGTACACGGGCCCCTCGTTCACACTCAACAGTTCCGCCGGCGTGCGGCCCAGGTTTATCTCGTTATTAAAATTCTGGAGAAACACCTGTTTGCCCACGTACTTCTCCATCAACTTCGAAGGGCTGATGAGATCGTATTCGTA
The DNA here is from genome assembly GCA_023384315.1 of Candidatus Hydrogenedentota bacterium. GTDB lineage: Bacteria > Hydrogenedentota > Hydrogenedentia > Hydrogenedentales > SLHB01 > JAHDWY01. Next base: position 870 of record JAHDWY010000636.1, read on the forward strand.
ATTCTGTTCGAGGATGGACACGGACCCTGGCGCCGACGCCGACTTCAAACTCACCGTCTCCGGCCGGATCTGCTGCGCCACGTCCATGAACTGCAATTGCAGCTCACCTATGGGAATCGTCAGCTTCCGCGTATCCCGCACCAGCGCCAGCCCGTTGTTGTATGCCGTCACCGCCACGTCCGTCTGTTCCGCCAACGACGTCTCAACCTGCGCAGGCTCTGCGTATCCCCACCCTGAATTTGCGACAAAAAGCAGACAAACGGCGAGTCCCACCCGGACCGTCATTCCCGCGAAGGCGGGAACCCATCTTGGTTTCGCGCAGTCAATCGTCCGTTTCGCACGCGCCTTGATTAAGTTCAACATCGCGATATTCACCTTTCCCAATTAGAACCGCACGCGCACGCGGTAGGTTACCTTCGCCTCGCCGTCCTTTGGCACCGACACATGAAAGATCGCCGTCCGCGCATCCTTCTTTTCGTGGTCCTGCGACGCCGTCACGATTTCCCAATCGCCCGGCATGGGCTCCACGATATCCACGACGATATCCTGTTCTTTGTGATTGCGAATTGAAATCTCGTACGCCGACTCGTGCACGTTGCCACCGAAGACTTTGAAATCCGTCTGCACGCGCTCGCCGATGACATCAAAGGCATCGCCCATGCGCAGCGTGACGGTCTCGTCCTTCGGAGTATGCTTGATGTTGTCTTCGCCCGCGAATTGCAGCATACCCTCGCTGTCTTCCTGGTAAATCCGCATCACGCCCGCGGGAAGCGGTATGCCCAGGGCGTTCGCCTCTTCGTTCTCAAACTTCAGGAAAACCCCCACGTGCTCCTCGCCCGTCGGCGGAATCTGCTGGCTGTAGAAATACTCCTGGCCCCGGTACTCATACTTCTTCTCGCAGGTCACGCCTGTTCCGTTCAACAGCGCCAACTGCTTCGACTGATTCTGTTTGATCGTCGTGCGCCGCGGCATCGTGTAGAGGTGATACTCGGCAAAAGACTCCTCCTGCGGCATATCCGCGACAACTTCCATCATGGCGAGTTGGCGCCCCCGCGCTAAGCGCTCGGGTTGCTGCTGTACCACGTTCACATCGCCCGCCACAAGCTTCAGCTTCGCGTTCGTATACGTCGCGCCGGATTGGTTGTTCATCGTCACCCATCCCGCCACGTCCAGCGACGTGTCATCCTTCGCGAGCGTGACAACGTAATCGGCCTTCCAACTCACGCCATTGGTCAGGTACGTGACTTCCAGCGTCTGGTCCGTCTGGGAATTCGAGAGTTTCCAGATCAAGGACGGCTTCGCGATCAGGTTTTCCGGAATTTCCGGCAATACCACATTTCCGGGATGGCCAAGGAAAATCTCATCGCCGACCTTGTACACGGCGCCCTCATTCACGCTTAAGAGTTCTGCTTCCACACGGTCCAGATTTATGTCGTTATGAAAATTCTCGAGCCAGACGGTCTTGCCCACGTACTTCTCCATCAGCTTCGATGGGCTGATCAGGTCGTACTCATAATTCTGCTCCAGAATGCCGACCGACCCCGGCGCGGACGCCGACTGCAAACTCACCGTCTCCGGCCGGATCTGCTGCGCCACATCCATAAACTGCAGATCGAACTCCCCCTCCGGCAACGACAGCTTCCGCGTGTCGCGCACGAGTGCAAGCCCGTTATTGTAGGCCGTTACGGCCACATCCGTCTGATCCGACAAGGTCGAGGCAGCCTGTTCCTGCTGCGCGAGCGCGGCGCCGCAACACATTGCGGTGCAAAGTAAAGCGATTCGATACATGGTCCGGTACCTCCGGTTCATGGTTGCGATCGTATTCCCGATGAACACGTCGCCAATCCCGGCACCCTTAGACACCAGCCGCGTGTTAGAGTTCGTAGGCTTGCATGGCCTTAGGGATGCGTATCGTCCTGATTTAGCGGGGTAATATCCGGTATCGCAATTCCAGCCGGCATCGGATCGATCATCGGCATTGTATAAATCGTGTTCGGATCCGGCTCGATGACCGGCATCCGGCTGCCCGGCCAATCCTCGGGTACCGGTATGATCAGCATTGCGTAATTCTGCTGGGTCTCCTCAGGCGCGGCGTTCCAATCCGTTATCTGATTCAACCACGACAAGGGTTCCGGTTCCGCTAGAAGGACTAGCACGCGCGGTGAGGATTCCGGTTGAAACGGAACTGAGAAGTTAGGCTCCTGGTCCGCGGATACCCGCGCAGCGGACTCCCGCGCCGTCGCGCGCGCCGA
>JAHDWY010000637.1 GCA_023384315.1 Candidatus Hydrogenedentota bacterium
GCCACCCCGATAACCGTGGGTTCGGCATCGGCGTGGCCGGGTTTCCCGAGGGACATCCCGACACGCCGAACCGCCTCATGGAAATGGACCATCTCAAGGCCAAGGTCGACGCCGGCGCCGACTACATTTGCACGCAGCTGTTCTTTGATAACCGCGATTTCTACGATTTCTGCGAACGCTGTGAATTGTCGGGGATTCGCGTACCCATCGTGGCCGGTATCATGCCCGTCACGACCGCCGCCGGCATGAAGCGCATGGCCGAACTCTCCGCCGGATCCCGCTTTCCCGCCGCGCTGCTGCGCGCCTTGAACCGCTGCGGCGACGATCCGGAAGCGGTTCGCCGTGTCGGAATCCATTGGGCGACAGAACAATGCCGCGATTTGCTCGACCACCGCGTCCGCGGAATTCACTTCTATACGCTGAACAAATCCGACGCCACCCGTCAGATCTATCTTAGCCTCGGCCTTCGCGATAGCGAATCCCTGTAACCATTTGGGTCCCGTTTCGGCCGCCTGAAATGAACCCTCTCGTTTCGTGAATACATCTCCGATACTTGAAACGCGAACGCAACACGCGTTCAGGAACATTGCCCCTATGCCGGTGTGTTTCCACAAGAAGTCCGAACGGTTTTCGTTCATTGCCGGCAGATAAAAGGAGATACTTGCCATGAAGCATAGGATGAAGTCCATGCCCCTGACCATTGCCGCGCTTGCCGCGGTCATTGCATTGGGTGCAGTCGTGAACGCCGGCTACGCACAAGGCGACGTGGAGAAGAGGAAAATTGGAGACGCGGCGCCCGAGATTTCGGTTTCCGAGTGGGTCCAGGGCGGTCCTGTGGCGCTGGATAGTACGAGCGGCAAGAACGTTTATCTGATCGAGTTTTGGGCCACGTGGTGTCCCCCGTGCCGCAAGAGCATCCCGCATCTGAACGACCTCTACGCAACGTATAAGGACCGCGGACTGCAAGTCGTCGCCATCTCCAATGAGGAGGCCGATCACGTCGCCGAATTCGTCAAATTGCAAGGCGATAAGATGGTCTACCCGGTAGCCATTGACGGGAACGGCACGATGATCGAGAACTACATGACCGCCTTTGGCCAGGATGGAATTCCTCACGTTTTCCTGGTCGATACCGAGGGAAAAATTGCCTGGCACGGGCATCCCATGTCTGATGAACTCGGAAAGGAATTGGAAAAGCGCTTGCCGAAGAAGGAATCCAAAGGTTAAGGCGTAGATACATATCAAGCAAAATCGATGGCGAACTTTTCCGGGGCGAGCAAAACTCGCCCCGGATTTATTCTAACGCATCTAAGGGAATATCGAGGTTTGGCTTGTCCTCATAGCCTCGGTAGTCGAAGTGCCACCACTCGGTGGGGAACGGTATGAACCCGTGGCGGACCATGGTGATCTCCAGGATCTCGCGATGTCCGATAGCTTCGGCGGATGCCGCCAGCGAGTTCCGATGAGCCCGCTCCGTGAAGTCGTCAAACTCCGTCGGCATGGCGGCGTCGTTCCCGTCCAAGTCCACGATCGTGAGATCCACGGCGTATCCGCGATTGTGCCGAGATCCGATTCGGGGATCGGCCACGTACTGCGGGTCCGGCAGGATTTCCCAGAACCGCCGTTGCACGGACAACGGACGGTACCCGTCGAATACCTTTAGGCGGTATCCGAGTGGGCGCAGATCGGCCTGTACGTCCCGCAACGCCAACGCGGCATCCCGCACCAGGAAACACCGCGCTACTGGATACACCACCTTGCCGGTGAAGTTGTTGTCCGTCGCATAGCGGAGATCGAGAAGAATGTCCGGGACAACATCAATCAGTTCCACCAATTCCGTTTGCTGTGCAGCCGGTTCGCCGGTCGTGGTGCAGCTTGAGCAGATCGCCCCTGCCACGCACAGCGCGACTAGCGCGCGACGGAATACGTGCTGGTGTCGGTTCATCCGGACTCTTCCGCGTTTGGTGTGTGAGCCGTCTACTCAGCGATAACTTCCCACGTCATCCGCCGGTACTCGGTCGCGTCACCATTCTCCGGCTCTCTCGCGAGACATTCAATCGTGTGGTCTCCCACCAGATCGAACGTATGGCGCAGAACCCTCCCGGTGCCGGCAAGTTTGCCATCGGCCAACCACGTATAGTCGTTGAACCCCGGAGGGCCTTCCAGCGTAAATTCGGTACCGGCCGGCACTTTCCACGGCACCGCCGGCGTTGGGTTCACCTGCAAGGTACCGCGCCACGCGGACACGAGACCGTCGCCGTTCCGCTCTTCAAACTGAATGATATTCGGTCCAACCATGGTGAACACGTGCTGCAATGTTCCTTGGCCCTTGCCGGACGACACAACCTCGCCGTTCACATACCAGACATAGTTGTGAGACGGGTCTTCCCCGAGGGGAAGCTCAAAAAGGTGGCCCTCCTGATACGCCGTTGGCAGCGCAACGCCGACGCGTTCCCGTTCCATCGACTGCAACAGATTCAGTTCTGCCTTAAGCTGCTGTTCGCTGATTCCAAGTGCTCTCGCGCGGTTTTCAAGCGTGCCCGGAAGTTCGTCCAGGGGTGTCTTAATCTGTGCAACCGCCGGACCCTTGTCCGTGGAAATGCGCAACGTGAAGGTCCCAATCTGAACGTGCGCAGGGTTTGGGCGAATCGTCAGATGCGCGGGACCCGATTCGGACCGTTCGATGATAAACTGGTAGCTATAGTTGTTGTCATCGATCATCGCCCGGGCGCCGTTCAGTGCGCTCGACGGCAGTGGCGAACCGTCCTCGTACAAGCCGATCGTCGCGACGTCATCGAGTCCCGAGAATGACACAATCTCGGGCTCACACTGCACGGGCGCTCCATTCGCCGCGACAGCGCCCGCAACAAACACTGCAGCGATCAAGGCATTGCATGCGGGACGTACCGAAAAACGGATTGGAGATATGGCTACCAACATAGTGATTTCCTCCTGTTGACGCGCAGCCTACCTCAACGATCCCCGTAACGCCGCGGGAGTTTCGAAAATGCCTCGAGCTTCCGTCAATAGAAAAGCGCCTCGGTCCAAATCCGCGGCGCGCCAAGGTGTTACCTGTATCCTTAAAAACTAGGCCGGGGCGAGCGTGCCGC
>JAHDWY010000638.1:0-2584 GCA_023384315.1 Candidatus Hydrogenedentota bacterium
GACACTGCTCGCTGGAGGAATTGGCGGGTTGCTACTGGTCATCGGCGGGGCCGTGGCATACGCGAGCAGAAAGAACGGCAACACGGCATCGTGACGTATCGCGATCACTGTGCTTCGAAGTCTCTTTCGAGTCGCCTTAGAGATGGATTCCCGCCTTCGCGGGAATGACGGAGCGGGTGAGTTTTCTTGGAATTGCCCCTAAGCCGTCATTCCCGCGAAAGCGGGAATCCATCTTGAGTATCGTGTTTGCCGACTACGTGATCTCAGGAACCACGAACGGATCCCGGTAGTAATCCTTCAACATGGCGTTGGCTTCGTCGTCGTTCTTGAACTGGCCCGCGTCGGGGTCGAACTCGAGCGACCGCTGCAACCGGTACGCGATGTTCCCGAGATGAATGTGCGCGCAGGAGATGAACGCCTCCTCCGGGCTGCCGTGGATCGTGTCCAAGTTGCGATTCTTGACCGACTCCAGGAAGTTCCCGAAGGTTCCTTTGGACTCCGGTGTCTCGACGCCGTCGGGGATCGGGATGGACTTCTGCTGGTAATCGAAGAACCCGCGATCCTTCACCCAGTACCCGTCGGTACCGAATGCGCTGTTCGCACAGGCATCGTCGCAGCCCTCGGGGAAGGAACCCAAGTTGCGCACCTCAAAGGTCAGCATTGTGCCGTCGGCGTAGGTGAAATCGATTTGCTGCGTATTCGGCGTCTCGGCATCGTCGGTCCACTTGTACCGTCCACCCGTGCTGTACACGCGCACCGGTAGCCCCTTGTTCGCGGCCCACGCCGCCACGTCCATCTCGTGTACTCCCTGGTTTCCGCTTTCGCCGTTACCAAAGTCCCAGAACCAGTGCCAGTTGTAGTGGACGAACAACCCGTCTTCGCTTCCTTCGCGCCACAGGTAGGGACGGTCCTTGGCGGGACCGAGCCAGAGGTTGTAGTCCAGGTAATCGGGCGGATCACCGGGCTTGCCTTTCCCGATGTCGTAGCGGTTGCCGTTCTTGTACACGTACCCGCGGGCATGCACCACCGGGCCGACGATTTCGCCTTGATGGAGCAGTTTCATATCACGAATGCGGTTCGCATCGGAGCGCTGCTGCGTGCCGTGCTGGACCACGCAATTGTATTTCCGCGCGGCCTTGACCACCTGCTGGCCTTCCCAGAAGCTGTGGGCCATGGGCTTCTCGACGTAGACGTCCTTACCCGCCTGACAGCCCCAGACGGTGGCCAAAGCGTGCCAGTGGTTCGGCGTGGCAATCGTGATCGCGTCAATGGAGTCGTCCGCGAAGGCGTCCCGCATGTCGACGTAGGTCTTGGGCCGTTTGCCCGTCTTCTGTTCAAGCTGATCGGCCCGGCCTTCGAGCACGCGCTTGTCCACGTCGCACAGGGCCACGACGTCGGATGCTTCGTTGCCGCAGAATGCGTCGATGTGCGAACTGCCCCGTCCGCGGATCCCGATACAACACACGTTGACCCGCTCGTTGGCGCCGAACACGGTGTTCGGCAATACCGTAGCTGCGGCGACCGCAGCGGAACTGCCAAGAAATGCCCTTCGCGATACACTCATGAGTCTATGCCTCCCTCGTTGGATGGAGTGATTCGAACTGTTGCCAATATCCCACCATTCTGGACCACTCACGCGGCACCGTCAAGTCACCGGTCATTTGTTGCTAACCGCTACTCCGAGGGGGCGGTGAAGGGATGCCGCAGAGGCACCGCATGTGTATAAGGCGCATACCAGCCGACTGGATGGTTTTCGTAGGTAGGCTCATGAAGATACAGCTTGATCTCAGCCTTACTTGCGCGGGGCGTAAAGGTCAGTACGCGGCTCGTCGGGTGCGACCCGGCGTGGTACTGGGTTACCGCGGCGACCTGAAGGAACGTCACGCCCCACTTCTGTTCCTCGATGCGCTTCTCTCCCGCCGTATCTTCGGGTCCGTGGACGTGGGTGTGCCCTCCCACCCAGAAGTCGATGGCGGGCTTGCCGTGCTCCTCGTGAAAGTCTGCAAGAAACTGTTCGAACGGGCCGGGATGGCCGGGTTCAGATACGGTGTATTGAAAATGTTCGGGATCGGGATTCTCGATGGTCCAGTACAGATACGAGGACCCTTCGATTCCGCCGCTGCTGCCGTGATAGTCGCCGCCTTCGTTGTAGCCCGAGGCGGTGGTCGTATCGCGCAGTACGTGGTGATGGGCCGTCACGATGATTTTGTCCTGGTTGACCAGCACCGTCTGCTTCCACCACTCGAAGGTATCGCGCGTGACGGCACCGGCAGGAAAGCCGCCCTTGTTCTGCTCTACGCTGCTGCCTCGTCCGACAGGGCTGGGCATGTCGTTCCGGTCGCTCAGCATAATGAACAGGATGTTGCCTGCTTGAAAGGTGTAGCGGTCCCACCGGCCCTGAACCGGGAAACGACGGTTCTCGTTCAGCACGCCGGAGTATTGGGGGTTCTCGCCCAGAGGATCGATCCATTTTCGGAACCAGGTGCCTTCGCCCTCGTCGTAGTAGTTCGCGTCGTGGTTGCCCTGCACGTGGTAGATTTGTTCGCGGGCGTGTTTACGTAGCGCTTCGAATTGCAGCCCAATG
>JAHDWY010000638.1:2594-3104 GCA_023384315.1 Candidatus Hydrogenedentota bacterium
ATGACGTGGCCATCCGCATCGGTCGGCGGGAACTGGCTGGCTGTCATGTCCCCGCAATCGATGGCGATATCCCAGTCAAAGCCCGGCGCATCCTCAAAGAAGCCTTCGGACTGGCGGATGACCTTCGACAAACTCGCGCGCCCGAACCGAATGTCCTGCGGCGAATGAATGCAGCTTGTTGCCCAGACGACGAAGGGGGCGTCGCCGGCATGGGCGACCGGGAACAAGATCAGGATTGAGACTGCAATCAAAATCGAACGGTGCATGCTTACGTGCTCCTTGCAAATGAACGACTCTGTGATTCACCAGAATCGTGAAAGGGCGCTTCAGCGGCGTCGGCTGACAAAACCGGCGCGGAGTCTTTTCGCCCGTATCGTCGTCCCCACGCCGGTGGCGTGGAGCCCATCATGTGCCAACTGAGCACTCCACACAACGGCAGTTACCACCCCGCCACCCCACACCGTCATCCCCGCGAAGGCGGGGATGACGGTGTGGGGAAATGTGGGCGTG
>JAHDWY010000639.1 GCA_023384315.1 Candidatus Hydrogenedentota bacterium
TACGGAACTTTTCTACTTCACGTTTTTTGGAGAGCCCGCCTTGGACGGTGTGTGGGGATTGCGATACGAAGGGCACCACATTTCGCTGAATTGGACCGCTGTTGACGGTGCGATTGTGGCGGCGGTTCCGCAGTTTTTGGGAGCCAATCCGGCCGAGGTCTTGAGCGGTCCCATGCAGGGCACGCGGGCCTTGGCGGCCGAAGAAGATCTCGCGCGAACGCTCGTGCAATCGCTGAACGGGGAGCAGCGCGCCGAGTGTATTCTTCACGAGGCTGCGCCGCCGGACATTGTTACCGGCGCTGCACGTGTCGCGGAAATTCAGGAGCATCGCGGCCTCGCGTACAGCGCATTGAATGAGGACCAGCAGGGCATTCTCCTCAGCCTGCTTCAGGTGTTCGCCGATTGCCAGCGTCCGGAGTTGGCACAGGAACGTATCCAGAAGGTCCGCGATGCGGGGCTGGAATCGGTGAAGTTTGGTTGGATGGGGGGCACGGAAAAAGGGGAGAAGCATTATTACCGCATCCAGGGTCCGACTTTCATTGTCGAATACGACAACACGCAGAACGACGCCAATCATATTCACACGGTCTGGCGCGATTTCGAGGGGGATTTCGGCCGGGACGTTCTGAAGGAACACTACGAGAAGCACGCGGACCCTGCGAATTCCGGAGAGCACGAGCATTAGTACCGGGCCCGAAAGCATTCAAACGATTCCATCGCGAAAGCGATGGTGGTCGATTGGCTTCTGGTGTATCGGTATCGGCGTGTACATCGGCTGCATTTCCCTTATCGGTTGGGAACGGCTGCGGGACGCGATGACGGGCGTCAGTATTCCGTGGCTGGTCTTAATGACGCTCGTCACCTTCGCAGGGCTCTGGATTCGCGTGGTGAAGTGGCGGCTCGTGCTCGGGAAGGGGTCTAACGCGATCGGCGTGTTCTTCCTTTCCAAAGCGGCGGGGGAATGGTCGCCCGGCCGCATAGGCGAACTCTCGCCGCTCCTGATCAAGAGACACCGGAACGCGCGTATGGCTGCTTGGATTGTGGTGGATCGCATTTTGGAGATGGCGGTCACGGTCGGGATCGGTGTCTTGGGATTGGCCGCCGTGCAGGCGCCCAACCGGGGTGTGATGATCGTCCTGGCGATCCTCATTGGGATCGCTCTGCTTCTGGCACTATACCTGCTGACGCGCGAACGGCTGTTTCTCGCGATTGCGGGCAGGTTTCCAAGCGGGCCGTTACACCGTGTCACCGTAGCTGCGGCTCGCGTGAGCAGTGCTACCGCGGCGATGCGCAAACAGTTGGTTCTGCCTTTGGCGATTACCATTGGCGCCGGCTGTCTTGACGTTTGGGCCGGCATGCTCTTGTACCAGGCCTTCGGATGGCCGGTGCCGTTTGCGCTGATGGCAACGGCTAAGGGCGTTCATGCGGTGACGAGCGCGATTCCTATCACCCCCAATGCGACGGGCGTTCCGTACCTGACAACCGCCGTGCTGATTCATGAGGTGGGCGGCGTACCTTCCGGCGTGCTTGCGGCGGGGATTGCATTGAGCGTGGTCGTCACGAATCTTATCTTCTGGTTGTCTCTTGCGGCGGGCGCCGCGGATTTGCGGAAAAAAACGGCATAGCGAACAGACCGTAAACCAGGCCGCGCTCATGGTAGTAAAAAGAGCGGTGGGAATGAACGGATTCGGTTGCATGTTCCCTGCTTGCGCGTAATTGAAGGAGCGTCCTGTCGCATGAGCAGATCTCGATCGACAACCCTGGCTGCGTGTGTTTTTGCCGTGCTTCTTGCGTTCACCGGCTGCCCATGGTCCGACGATACCCGTGGTGCGACCATCACCGTCGACGGTCAAATCCGGTCGTACTTCATTCACGTTCCTCCCGGGTACGACGGGAAGACTCCGGTGCCCCTGGTTTTCGTACTGCACCCCTTCGCTTCCACGGGGAAAGGCATTGCTTCGACAACGAAGTTCAGTGCGTTGGCGGACGACGAAGGATTCATCGTTGTATACCCCAACGGCCGCACATTTCTATGGAACGGCGATCCCACCGACGAACCCAACGGCCCTCCCGAGAAGCGGGACGACGTTGCGTTCATTGATGCGTTGCTCGACGAATTAGTGGTCAAGTACGCCATCGATTCAGAACGGGTTTATGTGACGGGCGCATCGAATGGCGCACTCATGGCCCAGCGGGTAGCCTGCGAATTGACAGATCGATTTGCAGCCGCGGCGTCAGTGATGATCACGCTTCCCGTGGGATGGGCGCAGTATTGCCAGCCGTCCGGGCCGATTCCCATGCTATTGATACAAGGCGTAGACGATCCTTTCTTCCCCTGGGAAGGCGGCACGGTTCAGGAAGGCCCGCTTATGGAAAGCGAGTACGACAGCGCGGCTGACATGGTCGCGTTTTGGGTCGCCAACAACAACGCATCAGCTCCACCAAGCGTCGAAGACCTGCCGGACATGGACCCGGACGACGGTACGACGGTCTACCGGGAAACATATGCCGCCGGCGTGGGGGGCGCCGAGGTAATCTTCTACGGCATCGATGGAGGAGGCCATGCGTGGCCGGGAAGCACCCCGAGCCTGGAATGGCTGGTCGGAACCACGAGTCAGGATATCGACGCAACGCGGGTGATCTGGCAGTTCTTTCAGCAGCACTCGTTGTAGCGGGTGTTACCGCTTCCAGGCGAGCGTAACGCCATCGCGCACGGTCAGCATGACGGCTTCCACGCGCGGGTCGGCGACGACGTGTTTGTTGAATGCGTCTACCGCGTGGTCGGACCGCTTCTCGGGCTTCAATACGCGCCCGCTCCACAAGACATTGTCAGCGACGATGAGGCCGCCTTGTCTGACCTTAGGCAGCACGGCCTCCCAGTAGTGGATGTAGTTCTCCTTGTCCGCGTCGATGAAGACCATGTCGATGGGTCCCGTAAGTCCCTCGATGGTCTCCAGCGCGGGGCCGAGGCGTAGTTCGATCTTGCTGCCGTGGGGACTTTGGTTCCAGTGGGTTTGTGCGATGGCGGTCGCCTCCGGGTCCACGTCGCAGGTGATGAGCTTGCCGTCGGCGGCCATGCCTTCGGCCATG
>JAHDWY010000640.1 GCA_023384315.1 Candidatus Hydrogenedentota bacterium
GTCAGGAGATTCTTACAGTGGATTCCGGCGGTCCCAGAAACAACGAGAAGATGCGGCTCTGTCCGAGTTGCCGCATGGAGATCAGCGTCCTCGCGGTCAAGTGCAGATTCTGCGGGGAGAGCGTAGGCCGGCCACGCGACGAAACCCGCTCCCTTACCATCGACGATCTCGGCGGTGAAACCATCAAGCACTATGCGCCGTCCAGCAGCGTCATGGAAGCCATGGAGGCCTTCCGATCCGAGACGGAATTCAAGAGCAATCCCCCGGAAGATGCCACCGCCAAGCGGTCCATTTTCGGCATTGGCAGCAAGAAGATTAAGACGGACTCGAACGCTCCAGCTAGAGATCCGGGTATGCCCGAACTCGACGAGCGCAGCCAGGCGCTCGCGTCCATAGTCCTGCCATCGTCGCCCCCTTCATACTCCCGGCCCGCGGTCCAGCAACAGCCTTCTTGGATCAAGAAGGTCGGCGTGTTTGCCGGTCTGGTCGCGGCGATTGTCCTCCTTTACATCGGGGGCGGCCAGGTCATCGCGTATATCAACCGGGAACCGGAACTCCCGGAACGGTTGCTGCGAAACCCCGCGGCAGCCATGCTGGAACAAAATCAGGATCCCCTCGCAACCTTGCAGGAGGCGGTGAACGCGCTGCGGAAGGAAGAGCACCCCGAGAACCGCGCCATCTTGGAGAAAGCGCGCGATCGGGTGATCGAACTCATTCGGTCCGCCCAGTATCCGGACCAGTGGAGCGAAGACGACCTTGCGCACGCGTCCCGGCTGGCGAACCAGGCGTTCCGGATCGACCCCGCCCTTGCGGAGATGAAGGAAGAAGTAGACGCAGACACCTTTGCATATCGAATGGTCCTGCGTAACGTGCAGGGGGATACCGCCACGTTTCAGCTTAGTCCGCGGTCCGGGCAGACCGAAACGGGGTCTAGCATAACGGTACGCCGCGGAGATTTGGTGCAGAATCGTTTTGAAGTGGTCGACATTCGGGGGAATTCCGTCCAGGTGCGCGATACCTTGCGCCAGGACCGGCTGCTGACGTACTCCGTGGGCGCGAACACCCAGATTACCTCCCCGTAAACCGGACGGTTTGCGCGCCGATCATCGATGGCACGTCGGGTGTAGCGCACTCCGTGAATCCCGATTTCGCTCTGTGGTAAGATTGGTGCGCTTGTTCAGCCGTCATCGTCGCTGCCGACGCATCGGTCATGGCCGACGGCGTCAGAGTGGGATTCTCAGTAAACGCCGATATCCCGGATTTCCCGCCCGCTCAAGCGCGCGCAATGGGAACTCCGAGTACAAAGTGGTCCGCACGGGAATGCGAACGAATTGGGTGGAACCGGGTCTGCGTGCGAAGAATCCTCACCAGTGAGCTCACAGGTTTTCTCAGGAGAAATTATCACCGCCTCCTGGGAAATCGGGTATCGATGAAGCACATTCGGGCGGTGAAAAATGTGGGATAGGAGCCCTTCGACACTCATGATGAAATCTAAGCCGATCCTGTATTCATCCGTGCTGCTCTGCGTCCTCCTGGTGGCGCCGTCGTGTTCGCGTTTCGGTGGCGGAGGCAGCGACGCTACGCCGGCCATGGTATCCGAGACCGTTTCCAAGGAGACGCGCGAAGCGGAATTGCGGAACTTGGCGGGCGAATACATCCGTCAGACGGGCGGTGAGGAAGATCGAGGCCAGGTCATCAAGCGGAACCCCTACTACTACAAGGAATACTCCCTCTATCCGGAAGGCGCGTCGAACTTGACGGTGGACATCCAGGAGAAAGAGTCAAGAACCGTACCCTACGTCGGCCAGGTCGAAGTCAGCAAGCAACGCTTCGCAACGCGACTCCATCGGAAACGCGACGAAGCCTCGGCTGATTCAAACTTCCTCAGAGACACCGGCACGGAGACGATAACCTTTGAACTCCGCAGTCAGCGCTGGGTTCGCGTGGGCAGTCTGTTCGTCGCGGAACGGACCGAAGAACTCGTGAACGGTGAATGGGTGCCTGCGCAAGAAGAAGTCGAGCGCACGGTCGCCGAAGAGGAGACGGACGGCAACTGGTTCCAGCGCGCTTGGTCCTCCATCACGGGCCGGTGAGGCTCGGCCATGGCGCGGTGGCATACGCGACATATCGAGCGGGTGCTTCAAAGCGACGAGCGGCACGATGCGCGCATTCGGTTGCGGGCTTGGTCTAAGAGCGGCCGGACACCGCGATGACCGGCGTGGGGGACAGTGTGGCGCGGCGATGGGGGTACCTGGAGCGCCTTATTATCGTGGCGGCCGCGTTGCTCGCCCTTTGGGAAGCGAGCGACGGGGTCAAAGGTGACCACGCCGTAAGCCGGCTCGCCAGCGTCTACAGCCTCACGGAGTACGGCTCCTGGTATATCGATAACCCTGATGGATCGACTCCAAACCCCTTCGAATCGCAGACCATCGACAAGGTCATGGTCCGGGGTGAGATTGCCGAAGGCGTGATTCGCGGCGGCCGTATTATCTCGAGTAAACCGCCCATGCTCCCCCTCATCATGACCGGCGAATACCTTGCAATGCGGTCGCTGGCGGGGTGGGATCTCAACGACGAGCCGGACTTGCCCCGCATTGTTTTCGTCATGACGCTGACATTGGTCGGGGGCGCCTATCTCCTGGCCCTGGTGTTTTTCTGCAAGACGATGACGCTTTTGTCCATTCGGCCCGCCGTCCGCGTCTACCTCCTGATTGCCCTAGCGTTTGGGACGCAGTTCTGGGGGTTCAGCGGGAAGCTGAGCAACCATGTGCCTGCCGCCGGGTTGTTGGTCGTGGCCATTTACTTCGCCTTGGGCCTTGCAGGTGGCTTGCTCGCGCCGAAACCCTGGCGATTCATGGCTTTTGGAGTCGCGGGCGCGTTGACCGCCACAATCGATCTGCCGATGGCTGTGTTCGTCGCCCTCGCAGGCTTTCCTGTCCTGATACGGTTTCCCGGGAAGACCGCGTTCTGGGTGGGAGTGAGCGCAGGCAGCGTTCTCGCGGTTCATTTCGCCATCATGTTTTCCGTCACCGGGAGTCCGCTCCCCGTGCAAGTTCGCAAGGAAACCTATTTCTTTGAGAACGCCTACT
>JAHDWY010000641.1:0-909 GCA_023384315.1 Candidatus Hydrogenedentota bacterium
TGCAGGGTGACATTCCGTTGACTTAATCGAGATCTGAAGTTAGTATTGGGAAACTCAATTGGCTGCGGGGGCAGTATGGAATACGCCGTTCTGGAATGCCGGCAAGAAGGACGAGAGCGCGTCTACCGTGCGACGCACGTAGATGCCGCCCACATCCTGCAGTGCGCGCGCGAGGGCCGCTTGAGCCTTTTCTACATCAGTGAGTCTCACGCATCCGATCTTCAGAATACGGTACCGAAAATCCGTGACATGGGCCGGAAACTTGCCGGAAAAGAATTGTCGCGGTATCTGGCCAAGCTTGCGGAAAACGAAGTCGGAATTCTGAAAGGCGCTTACAACAGCACGCGGCAACTGAAGCGGAGCGTGAGTGACGCGGTCAGGAAGTGCCACGAGCAACAACACGCTATCGTGGCCTTCATCACGCTGAAGCCGGCGCTGTTCGCTCAGGCATGGAAAAACGAAACCGCCAACGCGTCTCGCGACGACAGCATCAAAGTACGGGATCTGGAGTCTCCGGTTGAACGGACACTGCGCACCTTGGGCGAGAAGGACGTTCCGGAGAGTCTTGTCAAAGCCTACATTGGCAATTCGCCGTCGATCCGGCTGGTCCGCCAACTCATTCTCCGCGCAAGCGAACATGCCTACCCGGTGCTGATCCAGGGTGAATCGGGAACGGGCAAAGAGATAATCGCGCGCAGCATTCATGACTTGAGCCGGGCCCACGGCCGCGGCCCGGAATTCCGGCCCATCAATTGCAGCGCCATTTCCCCGTTCCTGCTGGAGTCTGAATTGTTCGGACATCTGAAGGACTCCTCCGATCGAGCTACGAAGGACCGCGCCGGACTTTGGAAAGCCGCCAATAATGGCACGATCTTTCTTGATGAGATCGGGGACCTCAACCTGGACCAA
>JAHDWY010000641.1:919-3082 GCA_023384315.1 Candidatus Hydrogenedentota bacterium
GAAACCGGTCGGCTCTGACGAGGAAGTTCCGGTGCGCGCCCGCGTCATCAGCGCAACCAACCGCGACCTCTATAGCATGATCCGCGACGGCCGTTTCCGGGAAGACCTGTTCTTCCGTCTGAGCGTAATCCCCATTCAAACCCCGCCGTTGCGGGAACATCCCGAAGACGTCCCGGTCATTGCACGTTGGCTGTGGACGGACATTGCCGGGAAATCGGCGCCTCCGCTTTCAGGTGAAATTCTAGCATGCCTAAGCGAACATACGTGGCCGGGAAACGTGCGGGAACTGAAATCCATTCTATCCTCCTTGCGCGGTTACTTCGGCGTCCGTCCCCAGACACGAGATCAGTTCGAAACCGTTATGTTTCTTAAAGGCCAGCCTGCGGCCATCTCGTCTCCCCCCACTGCGCGACAATCCGCTACCCGCTCGCGGGCCGAATCGTTCCAGCATCTCCAACGCGTCGACGGCGTATTGCGTGGCATCGAGGTCTTTCTAAACGCGTTGAACGGCCGCCGCGCATTTCGGCATACGATGGACGCACAAACCGCGCTCGGCGAACGGCACCGCGAGCTGGCGCATTTGTGTCAGAAACCATTGCAGTTCGCGTCGCCCAAGACGTTTGACGCGGTATACGGCGCCTGCGGAAAGATCGCGTATCTCTTGGATTCCTTGCAGACCGATGCTACGTCGTCGCCGCGACGTGCAACGCGGCAACTGACCAAGGAAGTCCAAACCACGCGCGCCAAGGTGCAAAAACAGATTGACGGGCTCATGCCGAAACCGCGAAACCAGCGGAGTTGAACACGGATGGGATAGCTGCGGGGAACCTGCTATGGACGAGCCAGAGCAAACCGAAGAAGTTACGCCTGCGATCGAACCGAACGTGGATATTCGACCGAAGTACCGCGTATTCATAAGTTACTCCCACGAGGACAAGGCGCTCGTCGAGGGGATTGCGGCCATCCTCAGCAGGAACGGATTGCAACCCATGTGGGACCGGAATTTTGCGTACGGCCAAGGGTTCCACGAGCAAATCAAAAACTTCATCGCACATGCCCACGTCTTCCTGCCGGTTCTGACAAGGACCGCCGATGCGCGCAAGTGGGTGCATCAGGAAATCGGGTACGCCATGGCCCTGCACATTCCAGTTCTCCCCGTCGCGGTCGAGGGTTTACCTGGGGAGATGATTCAGCAGATTCACGCCCTCCGAATGGACGGAGATGATCCGGAAGTTCTGTCGGATCACCTCTCCAAGGATGTTATGGAGGCGTTGGTGGAACGCCATGCGCGAAACTACAAGGCACTCTACGAGTGCGCTGAATTGCCTGAGGACCGGGCAAAGATGATGAGCGCCTACGCCGACGATGTCTTTGCGTTAGGCATACGCGATGTCGTCCGGCAAAAAGGCGCCCTAAGCTCATTTCACATTCCCCGGGAAGTGGTAGGAAATCCGATCTGGCGCAGACGATATGGATTGACCACGCGTAGCGAAGAACATTGCCGCCTGCAGCGGCAAGAACGGCTCTCGCTGCAGCGCCACGCGCAAACCGCGGGATGCAAACTCATAGTCAAACCCGGCCTTCTGTATGAGCGGTATGGCCCCGACGCCCGTATCAGCCGGTTGGAAAGCCTGGTGAAATTTCTCGAAGAGATGGACGACGCCCGGTGCCGAGTTGCGATTCAGGAGGAGATGGACGCACGGCTCAGTGTCACCATTCTCGGCAATTGGTTTTCCGCCGAATCCCTTGCCGGAGAAGGCGGCCGCGGATACCGTCAAACCGTCTTCACCCGCCACGCGCCGACGGTCATGGAGAAACTCGACGTCTTCGACGCTGAGTTCGATGAACTGCTATCCGCAGTTAAAGTAAAGCCCGAAGAATCCCGGCGTTGGGCGATTGGAGTTCTTGAACAGACCATCCAAGAAGCTAAGTCGGACATGAAAAGCGCGCAATGATGTGCCATCCATCCGAAAATTCGTGCTGCGACTTCGAGAAAATCCATGCATGGTTGGGTCCGGGTTTGGAGTTCCGGCTTCAGCCGGTTTGCATTTTCCAACTTGGTACTGGACCGCGTGAACGCGGAACTCCGAACGCGGTCCGGGTAGTTTGACCCATGTCACAGCCGGAATATTGCTGGCGTCGGCTCACTCCCAAACAGCGCGA
>JAHDWY010000642.1 GCA_023384315.1 Candidatus Hydrogenedentota bacterium
TGACCATGGCGAGGGTGACGCCGTTGTTGCGCACCGCGATGGACCGGACCCAGAGCGGATCGTTCACGCCCTTGGCCGGGCGGTTGTTGGAAAATCCGGCCATCCAGACCAGGTCCATCTTGCCGTTGCCGTTTGTGTCCTCCCAGGTGTCGCCCTTGTTTTCGTTGTACTTGCCATCGCCGTCGGCGTCCGTCCAGGAGTCGTACAGGGAGAGGTTGGGGGTGATATCCCGTTTGGCGACACCGACTTCCAGCACGCCCGGCGTGGCGGTGCTTCCGGCGGCCGGCTTGACAAGATCGGCGCGGTAGAACCGGTACGGCCCTTTCATCCGGTAGCCGAGGAAGGCAACCAGCAGCAGGACGATCAGGGCGATGGCAGACAGGATCTTGTGATTGGTGATAAACGCAGGCATTTGGATACTTCTCCTATTCGGCCAGACTACCCGATTCCCGGCAAAGTTTGCAAAGCCCCCATCCCCAACAGGTTGGCCCGAAAAGGGGTTTAATTGGCGCTGAAAATACGGTATAGTGAATACGTTACGCGAATCAGCGTCTGGTTTTGAGAGGAACAGATAGACGCCGAAGGGGGTTCGCCGGGCGTCCAGAGGTAAGCGTATCATGATGGCTTCACAGAAGAAAGATTGGTTGGGTTTGGCGGTCAGCATCGGGCTGGCGGTCGTGTTGTCCGTGGGCGCGATCGCGACCTTCGGCGGCGCCGGCAACGCAGAGCGCGCGGATGGCGCATCCAGCATCGAAGTGCAAACACCCGACCAAACCGGCACGATCGGCACCGACAAGGGCGTCAAGAAGTTCCAAACTACCGACGCCTACTCCCTGATGCCGGAGCACCGCGCCGAATAGTCTCCATGTAACCTTTCACTCCGGCAGTTCGCTTAAGAGAGTGCGCTGCCGGAGTTTTCTTTTTGGGTCCATCGCGATCTACCATGCCCCGTTGCTTTACGACTTCAAAAAAACATCACCCTACACCTGCGTTGCGTGTTTTCGGAGGAATGAACAGATGCCCAGGTTGCAAATTGCGTTGCTTGTCGCCGGTGTTGCGGTCGTGGGAGCAGCGAGCGGATTCATGGCCTCATGGATGTTTGGCGGTGTGGTGTCGGCCGCACCCGCCTATCTGGAAGCAAACGAATTCCGCTTGGTGGATTCCTCCGGTGCGGTGCGTGGAAGCTTTGGCACCGACCCGGACGGCACGACACGGCTGGTCGTTTCCGACGAGGAGGGCGTCCCGCGTTTGTGGAGCGGCGTCATGCCGGACGGCACGGCCATGATCAACTTGAACGACGATACAGGGAGTCCGCGCGTGTTCGTGCAAGTTAGTGGCACCGGGCCGCTGGTGGCCATGCGGGACTCGCAGAACACGGGACGCATCTACCTCCAAGTCAGCGAGGACGAACCGCTCATCAATCTGCGCGATGCAAACAACCAAGGTCGCATCTTCATCAAGGTGGGCGAAGAAGGGCCGGCCATCTGGTTTAACGACGATCAAGGGCGCACCGTCTTCACGCAACGGTAGCGGAGAAGAAGAATGGGGACAGGCACCAATTTCCTTCTCCGCGCCTGTACTTTCTACGCGGCGATTCAAAAGGAAATTGGCGCCTGTCCCCATTCTTCCTTTGTTCCCGCGCAGCGATTGACGGATCGCCGGAAGAGGTCTAAGCTGAAGTTATGAACCCTCGCTGCTTCTATAGCTTATCGGCGATTGCATTCCTTGTTTATTCGCTACCCGTCTATTCTGCCGAACCAGATCCTGCGCAACTGGAGCGCAATCATGCCGTGACGGACATCATCCCGGAGGGGTACTTCCAGGAATCCTATGTCCACAGCGCGATGGCGACCTATTTCGAGATCGTGGTCTACGGCGATCGCGAAAAGGACTCGCCCGACCAGTTCGCCCGCGCGGCGGAGGAGGCCTTCAAAACCATCGACAGCCTGGAGGCGCGCATGAGCAGTTGGGTGCGCAGCAGCCAGACGTCGCGGGTAAATCGAGAGGCGGCGGAACGCCCCATCCGCGTCGCGCCGGATGTATTCGCCATGTATGAGGCATCGCGAAAGCTTTACGAGGAAACGAACGGGGCCTTCGACGTCACCGTCGGCCCCCTCATCGATCTCTGGCGAACCTGCCGCGAGGAGAAACGATTACCCACCGAGTCCGAACTCGCGGCCGCCCGCGGTGTCACAGGGTTTGACAAGGTCACCCTCGATGCCGAAGAGCGAACGGTGTCCTTCGCCAAACCCGGCTTGCGGATGAACTTCGGCGGGATCGGCAAAGGGTTCGCCCTCGACCGGGCGGCGGAGGTGCTGCGCGGTTACGGCATCCGGATGGCCATACTCCACGGCGGTTCGAGCACGATCCTGGCCATGGGTGCGCCGCCGGACAAACCGGGGTGGACCGTTCGCGTGAGTCACCCGGTGAACGAAGAGGAAGACATCGCGACCTTCACCCTGTGCAACGAGTCCTTGTCCACGTCGGGTCACCTGATCGACGTGGTGGAAATAGACGGCAAGGAGTACGGCCATATCATCAACCCGGCAACGGGAATGCCCGTGCAGGGAATCGCGATGACCATGGCCATCGCCCCGACAGGAACGGAAACGGATGGACTGAGCACGGCCTTCTTCGTGATGGGCTTGGAGGGGACCGAGCGCTACTGCCGGGATCACCCCGGGGTGCGCGCGGTCCTGATTCCCGATTCCGAAACCGGGAAGTTCGAACTCATCCGGATTGGCTTCAGCGAATGAGAGGAGCCGAAAGGGACTGACGCCATCTTTCGCGAAGGCTTCGCGAAGCGAAACATGGCGTTTTCCCCTCTCCCAGGCCTGGGAGGAAAGGAGCCGGACATGGGTACGAAACTCTCGCGACGCAATTTTTTCAAGGCCACAAGCGCGACGGCGGGGGTGGCCGTTGCCGCCGGCTGGTCTCCCTTCTCCTACGCGCAGAACGAAAAAGTGCGCGTGGCCCTCATCGGAACCGGCAGCCAGAACTGCCTCCACATCGAGGACGGACTCACCGGCGCGCAGGACATTGAGATCGTCGCGCTCGCCGACTGTCTGCTCTACAAC
>JAHDWY010000643.1 GCA_023384315.1 Candidatus Hydrogenedentota bacterium
TGTGCTACTGCGGCGAGGCGACGGTGATCCATCATCACGGCGCGAGTTCCGGTGAGACCAGGCAGCCGAGCGACACGGTGTTGTTGCACGCCTACCGCAGCAAGTATTACGTCTACCGCAAGCACCGCGGGCGCATCCGCGCGCGGTTGTTGTACTGGTCCGATCGAGTGCCCTTCGGGCTGTCGGCATTCCTCAATCGCCTGCGCAAACGGCAATCGCCGTCTGCCCGGCATTATGTGTACTGTCGTTGGGGGTTTGTCGAGTCGTTTCGTTCTCTACATTGAGTGCAGCAGGATGCTCTTGCGGCCGCTACCGGGGGGCGTCATCCGGATCCATGTACTCTCCGTAGTGCTTTGCGCCGCACTCAGGGCAGAATCCATGGCTAAACTTCGCATCGGATCGCTTTGAAATGTACCCTTCAAGCGACTCCCATTGCAGGTCCTCGTTTCGAATCTTCTTACAGAACGAGCAGATGGGGAGAAGGCCCTCCAATACACGAACTTCGGCCGCCATCGCACGTTGAAATTTCGCGACCACATCGACAAGTACAACGAACGAGGCGAACACCACCAGGTTGATTACCGTGTTCACGATTTCGGCTGCCAAGGGAAGAGGCTCGTCCCACATCCAGACAAACCCCAGGCGGGCAAGGGCCATCAGCACCGCCAGAACCAGCGACAGCCCACGGCCGCTTGTCCAGGCAACGAAAACTATCGGAACAAGGAATAGTATGGGAAAGTGGATGACAGGCCCAGAGAGGTAGTCGGCAATCAGAACGGCCGCCGTTGTTATCAACGCAAGAGATCTTGAGTGTCGAACGACATATCGTTGAAGATACACGACGCGACCCTCGTGCGCCATAGGATGCCCCCACTGAGTATACCTCAAGGTTGATTGATCGAAATATTTAATACCGGCGGTTCGTCTCCGATGGTTACGTTCTGCTGATAGATGGGCGTGCGGGGCATATTCATCAGGGCATTGAGATTGGGTCCGGCTTGACCCATGTCCAAGGAGTAGACTTCCAGCACGTATTCGCCCGGTTCCACGCCGTCGATCGTAAAACTGCCATCTGGCGCGACGGTGGCCTGTCCGGCCAGGTAGCGCATGGAATCGAACAGGTTGCCAAGATTGGTCAAATCCAAGTTTTGGAGCGACGGTCCGCCTGGACGCCGCAGCGCAACGACCGTCAACCCGTCGCCCATGCCGGTAACCGCGCCCGTAACAGGCACGCCCGAGGCATCGCCCAATTCCACGCCAGTGACTTCGCCGTCGACGATATCGACGACCTGCGGTTTGAACTGTACGCCTTGTCCACCTGTCGCGATCCCGGACGGATCGATTGCCGCAATCATGTACGAACCGGAGGAAAGTCCCGTTACATCGAAAAGCCCCTGGCTGTCCGTCTGGACCATTTCGAATCCCGCGGGACCCACAATCATGATCATGGCGCCCGCCTGGGGTTTGCCATCCACCGTGTACTTGCCCTGCGCTTTGCCGCCCTTCCCGAGCGTCACGCGGAACCCGGTGACCGGACGGCCGGACCCAATCTGCACGTCGGGGATGGAGGTTTTCGCATACGCGCTGTGGGACGCCACCAACTGATAGGTGCCCGGGGGCACGTTGTTGATGGTAAAGGTGCCGTTGGCATCCGAGGTCGTCGAGCCGACGGGGTTCAGCATGGCCGCAGGCAGAAACTGCGACATCATGTCGGCGGTCGGGTCCTCGCCGCTGGGAGTGAGTTGCACGTGCGCGCCCTGCACCGGCGCGCCGTCCGATCCCAAAACGATCCCGCTGAACGACACGCCCGGATCCAGAATGAGCTGAAGATTGGTAAGGTCCGTTCCGGGCGACAGCGAGAGCGGTTCCGACTTGGCTGTGCCCTGCGACGCGGTTTTTGCCGCGACCTCATAGTTGCCGGGCGCGATCTTGGTGAATTCGAATCGGCCATAGGCATCTGTCGACTCTCCGCCCTCGCCGCGACGGAACAGGCCGCTCATGATCGCCCCTATATTCGGTTCCGGACCCTGCTCGGCGAGATCCTTTAACTGCACATTCGCATCCGGGACCGGCTCGCCCGACGCCGTAACGACGATCCCGCTGATGGAAGCGGGGGCCTCAAGTTGAATCGTGATTTCCGAGCCTACCGTCACCGCGGATTCTTCCGCGATACCGATAGCGTCGTCGACCGAAACGTCGTAGGCCATGCCGCGCAGCTTGGAGAGTTCGAAGCGGCCATCGGCCCCGGTAGTTGTACCGGCGGTTTCGCGACGATTGTCGATCCGTCGCGCATCGACGCGCACATTCGCCGCCGGTGAGCCGGAGGGATCCAACACGACACCAGCGATGATGCCTTCGCCTTCCCTTTCCTCCGGGTCAGGTTGGACGACGATCTCAAGTCCTTTGACGTCGGTCTGTCCGTCGACGGTGACGGAGAGCGGCTCTGAGGTCTCGCGCAAGTTTTGCGCGGCGAGTTCATGTTCCGGCCGCAGAACGTAGGCACCCGCGTTCACATGCGCGATGCGAAACTGTCCGTTGGCATCGGACGTGCCCACGCCCGGTCCCATGAATCCTTGCCAGTTCTCGGAAGAGGCGGGGAGGAGCAACAGACGCACCGCGCTCGCAGGGGCCCCGTCCGGGTAGCGGGCGACTCCTTCGATTGTGCTGCCGCTTGTTACGGTCAGGTCTACGCGAACACTTGGCACAGATCGATCAAGCGAAAACGGCTCGCTGCGCGATGTGGCGAAATCGTCCGAACGCGCGATGGCCCGCAGTTCGGTACCGTATTCCACGCCCCGAATCGTGTAGGCGCCGTCCCCATTGGTGCGAGCGCGTTTGGGCTCAAAGGAATCCGGGTCAAGCGCGTCGAGGCCACGAAACGTTGCTTGTAGCATCTGCACCGGCATGAGCATGACCGCCACATCGCCGACGGCCACACCGGTTGCGGTAGTTACTGTCCCCGATACGGTTCCCCCCGGCGTCAGCGCGAAATCGAGTCCCTCGTAATCCGACGCCTCGGTCACCTCCAGCGACTGCGCGTCCTCGGATTTGAATAGGTATACTGTCTCGCCTGTAT
>JAHDWY010000644.1 GCA_023384315.1 Candidatus Hydrogenedentota bacterium
ATCGCGGAGCGGCGGCAGCTCCAAACGCGCCGGGATGAAATCGCGCGCCTACTGGCCAATGAACCGTTCGATGCGCCGGAACCTTCCAGCCTGAACGCCCTAGAAAGCGACGCCAAACCCGAGGTACGGGACTAATCCGGCGCGCCCCCACGTAGGTCGGGATTGAATCCGGACCAGTTCCGTTCTCCGTAATGTCCGTTCAATCCGCGACCGGCTTCCGCTCCGTACTTGGGGGCCATGCTCAATACCCTGTCCCTCAAAACTTCCGGGGCGGGAATCATTCCCGCCCTACATTTGACCCCGGATGCGGATATACCAATAATGGTGACCAAAGCGTGTCCACGCTAAGGGCACGGGTGTACCCAATTTGCGATGGCGCCTTCGACGGGACCGCGCCGGCCCCGTCCGCGCATTACCTGGAGGATGTCTTTGATGGAAAAGTTGACGCGAAGAAAATTTGTGGCGGGTTCAGCAGCCGCGGCGGGACTGCTGATCGGAACGTCGAAGACCGCGTGGGCGGGCGCCAATGAACGCGTCAACGTATGCGTCATGGGCGTGAATGGCCGCGGCCAGAGCCACCTTGGCAACTACAAAGAATTGGAAAATGTGGAAGTCACCACGGTGTGCGACGTGGACTCCCGTTTGTTCAAGCCGGTCGGTGAGTGGTTCAAGTCGAACAACCTCAAGGAGCCGAAGTTCGAACAGGACATCCGAAAGGTGCTCGAAGACGACAGCGTGGATGCCATTTCCATGGCCACGCCCAACCACTGGCACGCGCTCGGTACCATCTGGGCCTGTCAGGCCGGCAAGGATGTGTACGTCGAAAAGCCGATGACCCACAACGTATACGAAGGCCGCAAGGTCGTCGAGGCCGCGGAGAAGTACAAGCGCATCGTGCAGCATGGCACGCAACTCCGCAGCAATCCCGGCTTCATCGAAGGCATAAACGAGTTGCAGAACGGCATAATCGGCGACGTCTATATGGCTCGCTGCGTATGCTATAAGTGGCGCCCCTCCATCGGCCCGGCCCACCAGGGACCGCCCCCGGAAGGGTTGGACTGGGACATCTGGCAGGGTCCGGCCCAGGAAGAGCCCTTCATGCTCAACGAAGCCGGCGAGGGCATCTACGTCCACTACTTCTGGCACTGGGTATGGGCTTACGGGAACGGCGATATTGGCAACCAGGGCGTACACCAGCTCGACGCGGCCCGTTGGGGCCTCGATGTCGAAGTGCCGTATCGCGTTGCGTCCATGGGCGGCATGTTCCTGTGGGACGATGCGAAGGAGGTCTTCAACGTCTCCTCGTCGTCCTTCATGTTCAAGGGCAAGGACGGCAAGGACAAGATCATGACCCTCGAAGTGCGGCCCTGGTGCACGAACGACGAGGCCGGCGGCAGATCCTTCGGCGTCATGTTCTACGGCTCCGAAGGCTGGATGACCTTCCCCGGTTACGGTGGCTACAAGGCTTACCGTGGGAAGGAAAATGAGCTGATCAAGGAAGCCAACGACGGCGACGACATCTACCACTTCCAGAACTTCATCGATTGCGTCCGCAGCCGCGATGCCGAAGCCATCAACGCCAAGGCCATCGACGGGCACCTCTCGTCGGCCCTGTCGCATTATGCCTTGACCGGCGCCCGCGTCAACCGCGTTCTCGAAATCGACACGGAAAAAGAACAGGTCAAGAACGACGACGAAGCAAACTCGCACCTGACCCGCGTCTACCGCGAACCCTACGTCGTACCGGAAGTCGTGTAAGGAATCCTGATACGCAACGAAACGCGGCGACCGGAGACAACTCCGGGCGCCGCGTTGTTTGTGCCGTGAAGTGATGTTGGATCGCCGCGCGCAAAACTCAACCGCTTGGGATGCGCATATCCCGATCTTACAGCGCGTAGATGAACGGCGCCACCACACCCGCCTGACCGGCAAAGAACATGAGCAGCCCCAGCAGCATGAGCGTGAGGATGATGGGCGCGAGCCAGAACCGTTTGCGCACGCGCAGGAACGCCCAGATCTCTCGAATCGTTTCCATAACGCTTACTCTAACTCCTTAGGACGCGCGCATACAACGCGGTCATGCGGCCAAGACACCCGATGCGGTCAGAATTGATTCCGGTATTCCTTCGGGTCGTCCGGTTGCGCGTCGGGAGGCTCCCAATAGGTATCGGCATCCGGCAGCCAAGCCCGCTTCAGCGGGTCGGACCCAAACATCTGATTCAAGAATCGCGCCGGCGTGATGAGCCCATAGAACACGATAGTCAGCAGCACGCGCGTCACCACCCAGTTCAACGCCTCGGCGAACTTCATCCACACGACGAACACCGGCCGCAACGCAAACGGTGCAACCGCCGCCGCAATCAGAAACACGACGGAAATCGTGAACAACGTCGGCGATGGCGCGCCCTTCACGAGCCAGCGGATCCCGCCGATCGCGGCGAATGCCACCGCCATGACGAATCCGAATTTCCGCTGCTCCCAGCGGTTTGACGTGTCGATGTGCTGCATCTTTGGAGAATATCCTGCCGGTGCGGTGTTTATCCTTGGGGATTGCGATCCGCAGTGAACGTGTTTCCTCTTGAGCAAATGAAAGCCCATTATAGGATATTCACGTAGCAGGAGGAAGGCCAACCCTCACGGCATCAACGTTCGCTCGCAATCGGAATAAGCCGCTCCCGAATGAACTTGGTGCGGGACAGGAGCATGCTCGCATGTTCGGGTGTCGGCTCGGCGGAAACCGGAAACACGTCGTCGAGTGAGGATCCGTTGAGTACCGCTTGCGCCCAATCCTCCATCAAGCCGCAATAGACCTCCAACGCGGCCGCCGGGGTTTCTGCATCGTCGCAAACGAAGTACGCAGATGGAAGGTCGCCAACGACAACCCAAAGTTGATCGTCAACCCCGTGAATCTTCTCCCCCAACTTGAAGAGAAATAAGGCGATAACTTCCCCCAACCCATATCCCAAGTCTCTCTCCACAAACGACGGGCACCAGTCGAAGGACCGCAAGTAGGACTCCGCATCCCGCAGCATGCCGCGCAACTCGGCCGTCTCGCTAT
>JAHDWY010000645.1 GCA_023384315.1 Candidatus Hydrogenedentota bacterium
GATCTCGTGGCGTGGCCCGATCCCATCATCGGGTCGATCCCCGAGGACGCGCTTGTATTGCCCGAAGACATCATCATCACGCCCATGAAGGTGCATCAACGATACATTCCGCTTCGCAACACGGACGGCACGCTTAGCCGGCACTTCATTTGTGTAGCCAACGGCCAATTTAGCGATGAGGGACGCAACATCATTCGCGGGGGCAACGAGCGCGTGCTCAACGCGCGGCTACGCGATGCGCGGTACTTCTGGGACACGGATACCCAGACGCCTTTGCGCGCCTTCGCCGAGAAGCTCAACACGGTCATGTTCCACCAGAAGCTTGGGTCTGTCGCGGACAAAGTTGCGCGGTTGCGCGATCTCTATTTCACGCTCAAACAGTACCTCCCCGAAGTCGACGACCGGAACATGGGGGAGGTGCTCACGCTTATGAAGGCCGACCTCACCACGCAGATGGTTTTCGAGTTTGATTCCCTCGAAGGCGTGGTCGGCATGCTCTACGCGCGCAAGGAAGGCATCGATGACGACGTCGCGCAGGCTATCTACGAGCACCGGCTGCCGCGCCGCGCGGGCGACGCCCTGCCCGACGGCAACCTCGGCACGGTCGCGGGCATCCTCGACCGTTTCGATACCCTCGCCGGATACTTCGGTATTGGCCAGCGCGTGAAAGGTACCAGCGATCCCTTCGGCCTGCGCCGCAACGCGCTCGCACTGTTGTCCATCATCGACGCGACGCAACTCGACATCGATCTCGAAGTCTTCGTGCGCGCCGCGCTCGCCAACTACGGCGAAACCGTCCACGCGCCGGACAACGCGCTTCAGGTTATCCTGGAATTCTTCAGCGATCGCATGGCTGTCATGTTGCGCGACCAGGGATACGCCTACGATCAGGTCGCCGCAGCCCTGGCGGTTCATGCGAAGCGCCCGGTCCAGCTCCATCGCTGTCTCGACGCCATCAGCAAACTCGATGAACCCCAACTCCAGGATCTCGCCGAGCAAGCCAAGCGTATGCAGCGCATCGTCAAGGAACCGGCAGATTCTGTGGATGCGTCGCTGCTCGATGACAACGAAAAGGCGCTGGATCTTATCCGCACCACCGGCGCGGACAATGTCCGCACCTTCGTCGAGCGGAAGGAATTCGGAAGCGCCTGCGAGGAGATCCTCTCGTGGGTGCCCATCATCGCGACGTACTTCGAGAGCGTCCTCGTGAACGACAAAGACGACCGCGTTCGCCAGAATCGCCACGCCTTGGTCCGCGACGTGCTCAAGGCGATCACCATCACCGCCGACTTCACGCAGATCGAGAAGAAGACGTGAGCGATTGCCCTTGATAGCTCCACGGCGTGAACCGTGAGCGACCGCACGCAGCGCTCATGCGTAGGTCGGGAATGATTCCCGACCCGCCTATTCTCGACCAACTGTATGCTGCTCGCAAACCCGCGGTTTACTCCATGCGCGCAGCGCCTGAGAACTCCCGGGCCGGGATTCAATCCCAGCCTACGTGGAGCATCCCCATTAACCCCGACAGGCATAGTTGTGTTACGCTGACTCCGGCATCGCCAGCTTGAAACCAGTTCCGCGAGGTATGTCATGGGCAAGCGCAGGTCACCTATTCTTGTCGCCGGTTGCTTGACGGCTTTGTTGGTCCTCGGCATTTTGCTCGCCGCGGTCGTTGCGGTCATCGCGTTTCGTTACGCCGGGTCCGCCGAACCGATTGATGAATCCGGCATGCATCTCACGATTCCTGATATCCCGGACGAGGAGAACGCGTATGTTCAGCTTCAACGCGCCGCATCGCTCGTCGAATGGAAAGACGACGAGTACTACTACATCCAAACCATGATCGACGGAACGCCTGAACCGCCGGATCTACCACAACGATTCCTCGAATCCCGACAGGAGGCGGTGGCCGCGCTGCATCGTGCGTTCGAATGCGAAGAGAGCGTTTATCCCGAATTTGAAGATCCAGATGGCGAGGTCAAGAAAGAGGCATTGGAGTCTCTAGCATGGGCGCTATGGCATGACGCGGAAAGGAATGACGACACTGAGGCGCGATTACAACTCGCGCTGAATTTGGTTGACGCAGGCAACTTGATGAAAGAGAGCTGCGGTCCCCTGTTCGTCTTCCTGCGAGGCGCCCGGTTGCAGCGGCACGGATTGATTATGCTTAAGCGGGTATGTGGGCAAGATGACTTGTCACCTGAAGCTTTGAAGCACGCTATCGGGCGCGTCGCGGTGACTCAGCATGACGCGCAGAGCCTTTCTAGTTCAATACGGGCCGAGTATTGGATCACCAAAGAGTTGGTTGATGAGGAACTCGGTTCACGTCAGTGGCAATTCTGGGTATACGATGAAGAACAAAATACGCGCGGGATGCTGAGCGAGTATCGAGCACGAATCGATAGTGCAGAACGATTCTATTGTGATGTCGTCATTCCCCCGAATCGCGGCGAAAGACCCTTCCTGATGCTCGTGCTGGGCGGAAATGTAATAGGGGACATCATGACTGGGATTATGGTGCCGCTTAACGCGAATAGCTTCGCTGGACTTGCCTACGATCGCTCCAACAACTCCGCCGTGCAGGTGCTTCTCGCGTTGAAGGTGTACCACATGCGGCATGGCGAGTTGCCGGAATCGCTCGACGCGTTGGTTCCGGAATTCTTCGATGAACTGCCGCGAGACTGGTTTGATGGCGGCTTTATCAAATACAACCGCGAGAAGGCCCTCGTCTATTGCGTCGGCGCGGACCTTGTGGACAATGGTGGAGGAGACCCCGAAGCAAAATGGACCACTACGGAAGACCCGTCGTGGTCCATTTCATTTGCGAATGTATCGGGTCAATCCGACAGCTGAACGCGCGCTTCTCGTATTGCGGACTGCGGATTTCGGATTGCGGATTGGAAGAGAGAATCGCTGTTGTCTTCCAAGTCCCAATTCCTACCTCACGATCCGCTGGCGAATTCGCGCCCCCATTTGTCTGTTTCGTATACTTGTTCCCTTCTTCCAATCCGCAGTCCGAAATCCGCAATCGTTACACTTCTTCCACTTTCGGAATTG
>JAHDWY010000646.1:0-2454 GCA_023384315.1 Candidatus Hydrogenedentota bacterium
GAAGCGGAACCTAACGATGGAGAGGCCGAAGCGCAGGCGATCGAATGGCCCAATGTGTTGATCGGTCAGATCGCGCAGCCTGGCGACGTGGACCGGTATCGAATCAACGTGACCGCGGGGCAGGAGATTGTCTGTGCCCTGACGGATACGGCCCTGAACGCCGGCATGCGGCTCCTGGACTCCGAAGGCAAGGAGCTTACGACCGCGCGCGCTTTCGGCGCATCGTCGAACGACACACTCGGCTATCGTGCGGACGCGGACGGCGCGATTGTCATTGAAATCAGCGACGTCGACTTGCGGGGCGGTCTCGGCTACCGGTTGCATGTGGGCGCGTATCCGATGGTGACCGGGATGTGGCCGCTCGGCCTACGCGCGGGCGATCCGCAAAGCGTGCAGGTCGCGGGGTTCAACCTGGCGGGCGACACCATTGAGGTCGATCCTCCGGATGCCGTTCGCCAGGATGCGACAACGCGCGTCCCGCTTACGGCAGTCGAAGGGAGCCCCGTGAGTGCGCCGGTTCTGGCTGTGGCTGCGTACGAGGAGTCGCTGGAATCGGAACCCAACGACCGGGTTGAGAATGCAAATCCGCTGGCTTTTCCCATGACCGTAAACGGGCGCGTCGATGGTGAAGGTCAGGATGCCGACGTCTACCGATTCTCTGCGCAGAAGGGACAGATGATCGTTCTGGAAACCGCCGCGGCCACGCTCGGTTCGCCGCTGGATTCCGTGATTGAAGTGTTGGACGCCTCGGGCAATCTGATCGAGCAAGGCGTCGTGCGCTGCGTAGCGGAGACCTTCCTCACGCTTTCCCCGCGGGATTCGCGGTCCGCGGGGTTGCGACTCGATGTGTGGCGCGATCTTCGGCTCAACGACTATGTCATGCTGGGAGGCGAAATCCTGCGCGTCTCCAAGATTCCCGATTACGCAGATGAAGACGTGGTGTTCAGCGCGTACCCGAACGGCCAACGAATCCCATACTTCGGCACCACGCCGGAGCACCACGCCGTCTACACGAAGATCTACAAAGTGGAAGTTCACCCGCCGGGGACATCTTTCGCGCCGAACGGCATGCCGGTTTTCCCGTTGTATTGGCGCAACGACGACGGTTTCACCGCGAATGGCGACACGAAGGGAGATTCGCGCCTCGACTTCATGGCCCCTGAAGACGGTGACTATTTTGTCCGCGTGACGGATGCGGCTGGGAATGAGGGAGAGCAGTTCGCCTACCGCCTGACGGCGCGACCTCTGGAGCCGGACTTCGACGTATCCACGGGTCCGTATCGCGTGAACGTCGCGCAAGGCAGCCGCGTTCCGATTGACGTGCGCGTGGTGAGGAAGGACGGTTTCGACGGCGAGGTCAAGGTGGAGTTTCACGATTTGCCCGAGGGGATTACCATCGAACCGGCCATCATCAAACCCGGCGACGATCTCATTCGGCTTTCGTTGTTGGCCGGGCCGAACGCGCAGTCCACGCCAACGGACGCTCAATTCAGACTAACGGCCGAGTCGACGGTGAACGGCGAGCCCATCCTGCGGGAGAGTGCCATCGGCGCGATCACGGTCAGCGCGATGCAGCCCGATCTGAAGGTCAACACGGACCGTCAACAGGTGGCGCTGGTCCCCGGCAACGTGACGACGCTGTCCGTCAAGCTCGACCGGCACAACGGTTTTAACAGCCGCGTCCCCATCGACGTATTGAACCTGCCGTTCGGCGTGTACGTCATGAATACGGGGTTGAACGGAATCCTCGTGCGCGAAGGCGAACTCGAGCGGACCGTAGAGATTTATGCGGAGCCATGGGTGAGGGATATCGACCGCACGATCTACGTGCAGGCGCAGATCGAAACGCAATCGCCGCTGAAGCCGGTGTTTCTTTGCGATCCGATTCAGTTGAAGCTGGCGGATCAAGTTGCGCGGAATTACGAGGCGAAGTAAATAGGGACACCCACCCTTTTCTTTCTGATTCGAGGAAAAACGACGGAGCACCTCAGAAAGAAAACGGTGGCTGTCCCTATTTTTCCCTACTTAACCTGTTCATCGTGGGTCTGGTAGACGCGATCAATTGCGGCGGCGATGGCGCTTTGGGTGGCCATCACGGGACGCACGGACCGGCTGCTTGCGCGTTCGACGTCTTCGATGGCGATGACGTTGAGCGGATCGGCCATGGCGAGGACGAGGGAGTCCTCCGTCGCGCGCACAGGAACGCAGTGATGTTGCTGCGCAATCTTGAAGCTGATCAGAGCCGCGGCCGCCGGGTCCACGCTATTGTCGTTCAGGTTCACATAGAGCACGCGATGCTGGGCGGCCGCCGCCTGGGCCACCACTTCCTCTCCCACGGCCCCCTGATCGACGAGAATTTCCGCGAGCGAACGGTCCGGCGAATCCGCTTGCGCCGCCAATGCGGAGTCCAATTGGTCCTGCGAAATGACCCCGGCTTCCATGAGCATTTCGCCA
>JAHDWY010000646.1:2464-3056 GCA_023384315.1 Candidatus Hydrogenedentota bacterium
CCAAGCTGGCGCTTCTGCACGTCACGGCCCAGCTTTGGGCGTTTCGGCGTCGTGACCCGCTCCATTTCGGCGGCTCTTTCCTCCGCCTCCCGGCGCAGGTTCTGCAACTCCACCCGTAGCGATGCGGCTTCCTCGCGCGCCGCTTCCCCGTCGCGCAATGCGTCCGCCAGTTGCTGTGCGATAATCGCTTTCGTTCCGTGTGCGGTTTCCGCGCGCAGCCGTTCCTCCAGTTCGTTGGCCCGCTGCCGCTCGGCTTCAAGCAGCCGCTCCGCCGCGCCTACCTTCTCCGCGGAGGCGCGGAGCTGGTCCAACTCATCCCGGGCTTGCTCCAACTCCGCCGTGGCTTCGCTGAGGGCCGTTTCGGAATCGGCCGCGCGGTCCCGCTCTGCCGATAGGGCTTCGAATTCCGCACGGGTGCCGGTCAACTGCGATTCCAGTTCGACGACCTTGTCGCGGAGTTGCATCAACTCTCCGTCACGCGCTTCGACGGTTTGCAGGTGTTCATCCACGCGTCTGCGGCCGGCCTGCACTGCGTCCGCCTGTGCTGCCAGATCGCGTTCAAGCTGCTCAATTCGTTCCTGTTTGCCGGTTC
>JAHDWY010000647.1 GCA_023384315.1 Candidatus Hydrogenedentota bacterium
TATCGCGGCCAGGCGTTCTACGTGTTCGGGCGTTTCGATCCGGCTCGCGATCGCGAGTTCGCCGTCCGTCTCACGGGCAGAGCCGGCGATGATAAAAAGGAGGTGATTTTCCGGGCAGATCTTGCCGAAGCCGAGCACGGGGATCGAGACATCGCAAGGAACTGGGCCTTCCGGAAAATCTACTACCTCATCGGCGAGATGACCCGGGTTGGTGAGACGCCGGAATTGCTGGCGGAGCTGCGCGGCCTCGCCCGGGAGTACAACATCCGGACAAGCTATGACGAGTAGTGAGTAACCCAGCCGATCGCATGAACGCATCCACTTTACAGCGGCTATGCGCAGCGCCGGACCGTCAACTGCTCCATGCCGTCGAACCTATTTACGGCGATTCGTCCGACATCTGCCGCGAACGCGTCGCTCTGTTGGCCAACGTTACTGCAAAGTACCTTTCCGAATTCGGAGACGGCCCGGTCCGGGTGTTTCGCTGCCCCGGCCGGATCAACCTGCGCGGGATGCACGTCGACACGCACGGCGGCTACCTCAATCTGATGACCCACCAGCGGGAGGTCATCGTGGTCGCATCCCCTACTGAGGATGCGATCTTTCGTCTGCGGAATCTGGACCCGGAGTTCGCCCCTCTGGATTTTGATAGCGCGGTCTGGGCGCAGCACCCGGCATTCAACACGGCGTGGGATCGTTTCATCACAGATGCTTCCGTTCAGTCGCGCGTGCTATCGCGCCGTGGCCACTGGGCCAACTATGTGGAAGGCGCCATCGCGCGGATTCAACACCACAGGAACGGCCAGCCGTTGACGGGATTCCGCGCGGTCGTGGGCAGCGATCTTCCCCGGGGCGCAGCCTTGAGTTCTTCGACGGCGCTTATCCTGGCCATCATTCAAACAGTGAGTGCACTCAACGAGATCGCGGTGGACCCGGAGACTCTGATCCGTCTGGGGCAGGAATCCGAGTGGTACGCGGGCGCGCGAACGGGAATGAGCGATCAGACGGCCATGGTGTTGGGCGGGCGCGACTCGTTTGTCAATGTGGCGATCCATCCGGACGACCTGGCTCTGAACGCAGCACGCTACGTTCCGTTTCCGGACGGCCTGGCCGTGCTCGTTGTCGATTCGCACACCACGCGCAGCCTGAGCGGTGCGCAGTTGGTCGAGTACACGCGGAACCGTTTTGCCTATTCGCTGGCCTTGGAGGTGCTCCGTCAGGAACTGGCGGCCATGGGAATGGATGCCGAAGCGATCGCCGGTATCCGCTATCTGTCGGACCTGAATGCGGCGCGTCTGGCTGATTGGGGCGGACCGGCTTCTCTGTACGAGTGCCTCAAGCGAATCGATGAGTCCATCGACATCGCAGCATTGGGAGCGCGGTACGATCTCCCCCAGCTTCCGGGCGAGTACGAGCGCTATTTCGGGACGGTAGAAGAGGAGCTCCGCCCCAAGACCATCAACCTCCGGGGTCCGCTGCTGTTTGGTATCGCGGAATCGGAGCGGGCACGCGTGTTCCCGGACTTGCTTGCAGAAGGCGAGTTCGAGGAGGCTGGCGGCTTGATGACCGTCGGACACGACGGCGACCGGGTATTGGACCGCTGCGGAAAACGCTTTGCGTCCGATGTTGGTGACGCGAGTCTCGACCGGCTTGCAAAGGCGGCCACGCCCGTGGAGTACTGCCCAGGGGCGTACGGCGCGAGCAGTCCCGCGTTGGACTTCATCGTGGACCAAGCCTTGGATGCCGGGGCGCTGGGCGCCTCGTTAACGGGTGGCGGAATCGCGGGGGCCGTTCTCGTGCTGAGTTTGGCGCCAGATGCGGGGAGAATCTGCGAAGCGATCGCGTCGCAGCTCGCAACCGAACGGTATCAGCGTATCGCCAAGTTGGAAGAACCGATTGGCTCCGGCCTTGCTACTGCCAGCATCGTACGAAACCACGGCGTCGCGGGCGTCGGCGAGATCCCCCTGGTCTAGCCTCACCTCTCCAGAAAAATGAGAGTCCCCATGGCTTTACGGCCACGGGGACTCCCACAACTGTACGGGACGGGCTATTCTGCCGCGCCCTTCTTCTCACCAAAGCATTCTTTGAATCCGCTGAGATCTCCCGTACGCAGGAGATAGCTCAAGCATTCCTGCAACGTCGGGGGTTCCGGTTCCGGACCGGCCACCGCAGGAATACGGTCTTGGGTCAACGCCTTGATGTGTTTCATGGTGCCTCCTTTCACATTGCCTAAGCCAAACAGCAGGCACCATGCTACCATAGATGTTCGCGAATTTTACACTAAAGTCCGGAGAGACCTGCCTCGTTATTCCGGATCGCCGCAGTTACAGCCCTTCTTTTCCTGCCAGCAATCTATAAACCCTTCGAAATCCCAGGTATCCAGCAAATACGCGAGACATTCCGGAATCCGGCTATCGTTTGCCGATGCGGGTGTGCGATTGGTGGTGATCGGTGCGAAATGCTTCATGGCTCCTCCTTTAACTACCAGGCCGAGCCGCCCCCGTGGCCCGGCGATGACTCTAGCACGGGGCCGGCCTGGACGCAATACTTTCCCATGAAAGCATGACGGAATAGCCATTTCAAATGCGTCGTTCGCTCGGTCCCCCGGCAGACCGAGACGAAGAGCTAGTACAAAGCGGGGAGACTACCCATGTTGGCGAGGATTTCGTCTTCGCAGGCTTGCGGATCTTCGGCCTGCGAGACAACAAGGGACCGCAAATACTCAAAGGAGGCGTTTTCAATACCGTTGAACTCCAGCCCAATCCCGTTGCCATAGCGATGGACCACAGAACATTGTGCCCCGACACGCTTCATCGGCTCGATCTCGAATTCGGCTTCGCAGGACGTGCCTTGCGGGAAGGACTCCTTGGATTGCACAAACATACCTAGAATCGATACATCGCGGACGGTCCCATGGATTGTCCGCGCGTCGCTTGCGGTCAGCGTCACGGGGAATGCGGTCGCTAATCGTGTAACGCGCCGGCTGTCGACCTTCATTGTTCCACCTTTATACTTTCCCGAGACCAGACACGGCGGCAGGACGAGCGGC
>JAHDWY010000648.1 GCA_023384315.1 Candidatus Hydrogenedentota bacterium
GCCGCGCAACGCGACCAGGACCGGGAGTTGGAGCAGTTGGGGAACGCGCATTATTACCCGACGACGATCGGAGCCATTGGCATCGTCAATCAATACTATTTTAAATTGACCGGCAACGAGGAAGCGCCGGCCATAACTGACAAGGCCGTGCAGATAATCGGCGCTTTTTCGGCATTGCCCGGTGGGGACGTGGAACCGCCCCGGGCGTTTACCGTTTTTCGGGAGGTGCTCAGTATCCCCTTTGCGGGCATAGGGTTCGAGAAGAACGACGTGTTCCAGTTCCAGTTCGCCCAGAATTTCTGGTTTGGAACACCTGACATCAACGAAGATTTCAGGTACTATGTTCATAAGGCCGAAAGTGACGGAGCTGCAAGGGAACTATTCGACCAACTGGTAGAAAACAATCTCTACGACTACGACGAGGTACTTCGCACCGAAGACAGCGTCATCCTGACCCACAAGTTCCTCGAAACCCGACTCGCCATGAAGCAGGTAGGCCCATGGGTGTTCGGGTTCGACGGCGCGTCCGCGGAACTCGACGCGGAAGGGACCCTCGCAACACTGCAGGAGGCATTCCTGAGCGATGAAGAAGCCTAAGACGATCCAGCATCCGGAGTACGAGAAAGCGCCGATGGACCGGCGTGCTTTCTTCACCCGCTTGGGAACCGTGGGAGGCATCAGCGCCGCCGCCGGGTATTTGGCGTGGGCGCCGTCGGACTGGCCGCTCTCGTTAAAGGACCCGACCGGGCTTCGCAGCGTGCCGGTCGTGACGCCGCTTCAACTGCCGGGAACGTATCAAGTCGCGAAACCGGCGAGCGCGTCTGATGTGGGCATAGGCCGTGGCGAAGATCCCGCAACGATGCTGCGCGCGGCGCTGGACGGGGTCGGCGGTCTCGACCACTACATCAAGCCGGGCGACATCGTGCTGGTGAAACCGAACGTTGCGTTCGACCGCGCTCCGAACCTGGGTGCGACGTCGAATCCCAAGTTGCTCAAAGAACTCATTCACATGATCCTCGTGGATTGCCGGGCCCAGGAAGTGCGCGTAGCCGATAACCCGATCGAATCTCCGCCGGACTGTTTCGCGAAGAGTAAGATCGACGCGGCGACGGTCGAAGCGGGCGGGCGCGTGTATCTGCCGGATTCCAACGCATTCAAGATGCTGAACACGCCGGGCGCGGAACTCATCGAGAACTGGTGGTTCTTCCATCGCCCGTTCACAAACGTGGACAAGGTCATCGGCCTCGCGCCGGTGAAGGATCACAACCTTTGCGGGGCGTCGATGGGGATGAAGAACTGGTATGGCCTGTTGGGCGGGACTCGAAACCAATTCCACCAGGACATCCACGGCATCGTGTCCGACCTGTCGATCATGATGAAGCCCACGCTGACGATCCTCGACGGGACCAACGTGCTCATGCAGAACGGTCCGACCGGCGGCGATCCGTCGAACGTGAAGAAGGGCGACGCCGTCCTTGCGGCCGTCGATCCCGTGGCGTGCGACGCGTGGGCGTTCGAGTACCTTCTCGAACGGGGTCGCGATTATCCCCAATACCTCTACAAGGCGGAGGAGAAGGGGAGCGGTTCGCTGGATTGGTACGGGCGCGTGCGCGAGACGCAGGTGTAAGACGTCATGGCTGAGAGCAAGGCAGTAAAGCTGGTCAAGAGCGGCAAGGCGAAGTGGGAGAATTTCTCCATCCGCAAGGGGCTTCGCATCACGAACATCCGAATCCTGTCGCAGATTTTCTTCTTCGCGGTCTTCATGTTTTCTGTTTGGGCGACGTGGACCACGCGGCTTGGCGGATACCCGGTGTCGCGCATTCTCGAGATGGACCCGCTGGTCATGATTTCGACCATGTTGTCAACGGGGTATGTGTACCGGTATCTCGGGTGGGGGCTGCTCATCCTGGCGATCACGTTGCTGTTCGGCCGCGTGTTCTGCAACTGGATTTGTCCCTACGGGACCTTGCACCAGTTTGTCGGGTGGCTGTTCAACGTTCACAAGGCCACGGATCGGATTGACCAGAACCGGTACAAGAATCTCTATTATGTCAAGTACCTGATCCTCGTGGTTTTCCTGATCATGGCGTGGATGGGTGCGCTGCAGATTGGCCTGCTCGATCCGATTTGCCTCATGTACCGCAGTTTCGCGACCGTATTCGCGCCCATGTTTGACATGGGTGTTACGCAGGCGTCCGTTACGGCGCACGGCATGAATCTCGACACACTCTGGATTGACAATCTGAAGTTTGCGCCTGGCGTTACGAGCCGGGTCTTTGTCGGCTCCTTCTGGATCGGCGTGATGATTTTCGGGTTGGTCGCGATGAACCTGTACATTCCGCGGTTCTTCTGTCGCGTGTTGTGTCCTTTGGGTGCATTGCTAGGCGTGTTTTCGCGGTTCGCGGTGTTCCGGATCAACCGCGACGTGCACAAGTGCACGGATTGCAACCTGTGCTTGACCCGCTGCGAAGGCGCGTCCGATCCGCAGGGAATTCTGCGGCAGAGCGAATGCTTTTCCTGCATGAACTGCATCGATGACTGTCCCGAAGATGCGTTGTCCTTCACGGCGTTCAAGCTCGATACGAAACAAGTGAAGCCGGGGCCGGACGTGTCGCGGCGCAAGTGGATCTTCGCTGGGGTCGCGGGCGTGTTGGCGGTACCGTTCATCCGGAACCACGGGGTGAACACGGACGATCATTTCGAGCCCAGTCTGATGCGTCCGCCGGGGTCGGTGGAAGAGAGCGACTTTCTCGCGAAGTGCATCAAATGCGATCAATGCATCAACTCGTGTCCGACCAACGTGCTTCAGCCCGCCACGTTCAAAGAGGCGGGGCTGGAGGGTTTGTGGACGCCGGTAATGAACTTCGAGCTTGGACACTGCCAGCTCAAATGCACGATGTGTTCCGAAGTGTGCCCCACCGGGGCCATCCGCAAGATTACCGTGGAAGAAAAGCTGGGCAAAGGACAATTCCAAGAGCAGGGGCCCATCCAGTTGGGCACCGCGTTTTTTGACACCGGCCGTTGCCTGCCGCACGCGATGGAGATTC
>JAHDWY010000649.1 GCA_023384315.1 Candidatus Hydrogenedentota bacterium
GTGAACTGCGCTTCAATGACGGAAACGGCCCCGTTACGATTCAGCTCGAACCCAATGCCAACTCGCTCAACAAGACCTTTAACAAGGTGCCCGTTGTGAAGAAAGGAACTGTCCGTCTCACACCGACCAAGGCCGCAGACAAGGCAAATGTGCACGCCGATGTCCACCTGCTGAATCCGGCGGACGCGAGCGTGCGCGAAACGTCGATCCAATTGAAAACCTACCTTGACGAACTGGCTCGCAGCGTCATCGGCGCGGAAGAGGTGGGCGAAGTCGCGGTAAACATCGTCAACACGGAAACGGCGGAACAACCTGCTTCTACCCTGAAATCTTCCGCGCCCATCGCGGAAGTCGCCACCCCCGTCGCCCGGACCATCCCGGAGCCCGAACCTATTGTGGACGAGCCCATGGTGGTCGAGGATGAAACGCCCGAATCGGAAGACCTCGTCACCTACGAAGAATCCGTGCAGGCCGCCGAGGAAGAGGAACGCTCCCTCACCGGCGAAGCCGAAGATGAGCCGGAACTTCCCGTCGCATGGGAATCGGAAGAGTCCGAAACCGAAGCGGCGCCGGTCGCGCTCGAGGGAGATGAAGACGCGTCCGGCGATGACACCTCCTTCGATGCCCTCGCCATCGAGGAGTCAACGAAGGACGAAGAGGACGACGAGAACCGCCCGGCTTCCCGCGTATAACAGGTCCCGGTCCAAGTTCAAATCACTATCGGGATCGCTATCCGGATCGAAGTGTGTTTCCGATCCCGATTTCGATAGCGAATCGGACCGTGCCAGGTTGGAGTACCGCTATCCCGCGAGTTCCCGGACTTCGATCGCCTGCACCTCGGGATAATCATCCACGGCAAGCTCCATCGCCCACGGCAAATTGTCCAAACGGCTCTTGTCCACCTGTTCCCGCGCCCAGTCCTGCGGACAATACCGGACCTCGCCCGCCATCCCCACCATCGCAAAGAGGTGGGAGGCCAACACCGCTAACCGGTAGTAGGTTCCGGATCGGAATTCCCCGCTCCCCACGAGGTTGTACTTCTTTTCATTTACGTAGCGTGCGCCTTCAGGCAATGGCCACATACCGCTCCTCCGTTCCCACGGGCAACGAAGCCCGTCCCCAATCCCGTCGGCTCCCTGACCGGCAAATCCCAGCGCGAACTACAAGCGCGACGCCGCTCGAACCCGACACACTTCCCAATCACGGCGTCCACTCAGCCCATTCGCGGACGCCAACCTCAGGCACAGGACCTGTCGGTACCCTAAGGGAAAGCAATCCCCATACCACGGGCGCCTCCCGTCTAACGCGTTGCCACCACACAACGCAGGATTCGCCCGACCCCCAAGACCGCCACATTTGCCGCCGAATATCCGTCGTATCGCCACAAATCCCCGTACCCGTAGCCATCGCCCCATCCCGTGGCTTGGGCGTCCCTGCGTCTACGCGCGAGTTAGCCTCTGGCCAAATCCCAGAAACCTCGGGTGCAATGCGTAAGCCACAGAGTGTCATTCATTAGGATTTTGGTCATTAGGAATTGTTTCGGATTTCGTGCTTCGAATTTCGGATTCTGAGGCGGCATGGCGCCACAAACAGCGCCCGAACCGCCGACACTCACGCCTTCCCGGGCGGTGCTTGAAAAATATGCATGACTTGTGCAATAGTGCGCCCACGCACTAGGCGTATTTGAATGCGGTGTCAGCAGACGCCGCCCCTTGGAGGATCCGTGATGCCGTCACATTCGCTTTCCCACCATCGATGGCGTCACGATACCCATTCCTGAATCCAATCCCGTTTTGTCCCGTTTCTTGATTCCGTCGCCTCGCGACACCGATCCGTTTTCCGTGGCCCAAATGCGCGGAGAATTCACCGATAGATCCATTGCCCATGGAGAGGAGTGTCATGGACGCTGAGAACCCGAAAACCCTGAACGACCTGATCAAGCTCGATGACAAAGGCCTTATCGTGGCCGTCGTGCAACATCATGAGACGGGGCAAATCCTCATGGTCGGCTATATGAATACCGAATCCTTGGAGGTCACCTTGCGCGAACGGCGCGCCTGTTTCTGGTCCCGTTCCCGCCAAAAACTGTGGCGCAAGGGCGAGACTTCCGGCAACGTGCTGAACGTCCTCGAAATCCGGACGGACTGCGATGCCGATGCCCTGCTCCTCAAATGCGACCCCGTGGGCCCGACCTGCCACACCAACGAGACGAGCTGCTTCTACCGCAAGGTGGACTTCGACGGTAGCGTGACGCTCGATGGTGACGGCGTAGCCAAGGACTGATCGGACCGATCGGTCCGATTCATAGACAAAGGAAAACGACCCATGATTCACCCGACTCTGGAAGAGTTCAAACGCATCGCCAAACCGGGCTCCCTGGTGCCCGTGTACCGCGACGTCGTGGCGGACCTGGAAACCCCGGTCACCGCCTATATGAAAATTTCGAAGGACCAGCCCTACTCGTTCCTCCTGGAAAGCGTGGAGCGCGCCGATTCCATCGGCCGCTACTCCTTCCTCGGCGCGAACCCGTCCATCGTGTTTCGGTCAAAAGGCACCTCGGTCACGGTTATCCGCGACGGCCAGGAAACCACGACGGAATCGGAACGCCCTCTCGACGAACTCCGCGCGCTCATGTCTCAATACTCGCCCGTCGCGGTGGACGGCGTGCCCAAGTTCCACGGCGGCGCCGTGGGCTACATGTCCTACGACCAGGTCCGGTTCTTTGAGAAGTTGCCCGACAACAACCCGGATACGCTGAACCTGCCCGACCTCTATTTCATGATCACCGACACGATCCTCATCTTCGATCACGTCAACAACCGCCTGAAGATCGTTTCCAACGCCCACGTGCAGGACGACCCCGTGGCCGCGTACAACGAGGCCGTCCGCAAGATTCACGAACTCAACCACACGCTGAAACAACCTCTCGTCGTCACCACGGAACGCATCCACTCCGGCGAACCCTACAGTGAGATCCGGTCCATCTTCACGTAGGAAGCCTTCTGCTACGGCGTGAAGAAGGCCTTTGAGT
>JAHDWY010000650.1 GCA_023384315.1 Candidatus Hydrogenedentota bacterium
ACGCAGGCGATGCAGCCAGAGGCTCTTCAACCCCAGATTCACCGAGCGGCGAACGCGTTCCGCGTCAGCGGCCCAGTGTTGCCAGGGGAAACGCATGGTCTTGTTAATTGCGCCGTACATCGCGCTCCACCTGGCCGTCGCGCAGACGGATCTCCCGGCCTGCCCGCTCGGATACCTCGTCGGAGTGGGTGACCATGATGATGGTCTTGCCTAGATTGTGAAGCTCGTCAAACACGCCGAGAATGTCGGCGCCCGACGAAGAATCGAGGTTACCGGTGGGCTCGTCGGCGAGAATGATCAAGGGATCGTTTGCCAGCGCGCGTGCCACAGCAACGCGCTGCTGTTGTCCGCCGGAGAGTTCGTAGGGCCGGTGATCCGTCCGATCTCCGAGACCGACGCGCTCCGCGAGCCGCATGGCGACGGCCCGGCTTTCGTGTTGGGGCCGGCCTTGGTAGTACAAGGGGACCTCGATGTTCTCGAGCACGGTGAGTTGTTGAATCAGATTGTACGATTGAAAAACGAATCCGATGCGCGTACCGCGAATCGTGGACAGTTCGTCGTCTTCCAGTGTGGACACGTCGTCCGCGCCCAGGATATACCGGCCTTCCGTGGGACGGTCAAGGCAGCCCAGAATATTCAACAGGGTGGATTTCCCACACCCGGACGGTCCCATGATCGTGATGTACTCGCCCGGATAGAAATCAAGCGAAACGCCGCGCAGCGCCTCAACGAGGACCGCGCCCATCATGTACTGCTTTCGGACCGAATCAATCTGTGCAATCGGATCGTGCATTGGTCGTTCTAATCAGTTCTGCGGGCCGCGGCCTTGTCCGCCACCACCGCCTTCCGATCCTCCGCCACCCTGCAAGCCGCCCCCACCTTGGCGTTCACCCTCTCCGCGAGACTCTCCGCCCCTCTCACCGCCTTCGCCTTCTTTCTCACCATCCTTGCCGGAACCGGCAGCCGGGCGCCCTTGCGGCGCACGCAGCAGGACCTGCTCACCCTGCTTGATGCCTTTCGTGATCGCAATGAATTCTTTGTTGAATTCGCCCGTCTCCACGATCCGCCGTTCGGTCCGGCCACTCGGAAGGTCGATGTAGCAAACGCGTTGATCCTTCTCCGCCTGGACCGCCTGGATGGGCACGTAAACCACATCTTCGAGTTGGGAAACTTCAATCTCGACCTGGGCGGTCATGCCCGGCTTCAGCCAGTCGTAGGTCCCGTCGATGCTTACGGTGGCCGGGTACAGCTTCAGATCCGGATTCATCCAGCGCGACGAGGAATCGGGAATGACGCTGACTTTGGTCACTTCGCCGGTCAACATTTGGTCTGGATAGGAGTCTAATTCAATTTGCGCCTGCTGGCCTTTTTGGATCTTCTTGATTGAGGACTCATGGATCTTCACTTTCACAGCCATCTGCGTCATGTCCGGGATCGTGATGATCTCCTGGCGCTCGTATACCGTTGCGCCTTCTTCAATCGCCTCGCGGTTGCGCCAGGGTTCGTCACTCCCCGCGTATACGACGAGGCCGGGACGCTCCGCCGGCATCACGCAGGCGTCCAACTGATCTTGGAGTTCCTTCATGCGGGACTCGCGCAATTTATAGTTCGCTTCGCTCGACTTCCACTTCGCCTCGGCCTGCGCTTCCGTGGCGATCCCCTTCTTAATTGTGCGTTCAAGTTTTCGAATCGCCTCTTCATAGGCAGACAGCAGCGTCTCGGCTTCCTTGGGGAACTCGTATTTCACGAACAATTCTTCCGCGGTCTTTGCGGATTCGAGGCTGATCGCATTCTTCTTCACGCTCATTTCGTCGCCGTCGAGTTCCTGCTTCGTGACAAAGTTCTTCTCGGCCAGCCGGCGCGTACCGGCAAGTTTGACTTCTGCGAGCGCCAACTCCTCTTCGGCAATCAGCCGGTCGCTCTCCAACTTTCGTAATTGTTGCTGCGCTTCGCCGTCCCCCAGCCGATCCGGCGATGCGTATTTGGAGAAATCCACATCCGGTCGATCTTGCTGGGTGGCAGAGGCCAACAGAATCTGAGTGGCATCGGGCTCGTCCACGGTAGCCAAATCTGGCGCGGGTTCGGTTTCAGATTGCTCGGGGTCGGCCTCCGCCGGTGTGGCGGTCGCATCGGCGGGTAAATCGCCACCCTCCAGATCGGAACCATCTGTCTCTCCGTTGACGTCAATCGAGGCGGCGCCAGATTCGTCTTCGAGAACGATGGTCGCGCCTTCTGCCAGGCTTTCTGCAGTCGTTTCGCGGGTTTCCTCGATCAGTGCATCCAGATCGATCTGCAGGTCGATTTCGTCTAGAATCTGGTCCGCGAGCAGGTCGCCCATGTACTTCTTGAAGTCCATTAGCGCGAATTTCACTTCTAATTCAGACGCGGTGACATCACTTTCGTTTTGCTTCACCTGAATCTCGTACTGTTCCCGCGCGTCCGTGTAATTGGCATAGGCGCTCTGGAACTCGATGGTTTCTTGCGTGATGCGCTCGATTAGTTGGGAATCATCCA
This sequence comes from Candidatus Hydrogenedentota bacterium, assembly GCA_023384315.1. Classification (GTDB taxonomy): domain Bacteria; phylum Hydrogenedentota; class Hydrogenedentia; order Hydrogenedentales; family SLHB01; genus JAHDWY01. Next base: position 2,515 of record JAHDWY010000650.1, read on the forward strand.
ACGTCACGAGGACCTTTCCGGTGTCCACATCTTCCTGAGTCACCAAGTATCCTTCTTCAACGATCGTCAGGATTTTGGTCTCTCCTTTGATCTCGGACTTGATGGTCTGCGATTCCAGGGCCTCAATGTTTCCTCCCGCGACGACGGATATGGTGAGAGGACCGCGCCGGGCGGCGAACGTGGTGCGCGTCGCCCCACTGTCATCACTGCCTCTGAAATAAAGAACGATGGCCGCCAAGACCGCGATGGCCGCAACTATCCGGACGAAGCGGTTCCGCGTCAGCGCGCGAATCCGGCTACTCCGCGGTGGACTCTGCGGTATCTGCTGGGACATCAGAAATATCCTCCCACTGTCCGTTCTCTTTCACGTAAAGGATGCCCATGTCTCGCCAGAACTCCAGCCGCGCGATGGTATGGCGAATAAGCGCGTCAGTCAGTTGGTTCTGAGCGTCTGTATAGTCGTTTTGCGCGTCAATTCGGTCGAGGGGGATGACTTCGCCGATTTCCGCGC
>JAHDWY010000651.1 GCA_023384315.1 Candidatus Hydrogenedentota bacterium
ATACCAGTGCAGGACGCTGCCATCCTCAAAATGGCCGTCCCCCCACATGAGCTTGTGTATCAGCGGCTTGACTATAACCGGGAGGACTGTTAGCATCAAATCCTTGGGAACCCGCAAACCGTGCAATACCGGAAATCGTGGCATGGGTGCAGTCCCGCCGAAATGGCGGGCAAGCCACAATAGGTGAGATTTATGTCGGAAGCGAAAAACCGTGTGTTCACCAGTGGGGAAGTTGCGGCCATCTGCGGCGTGTCGCCGGACACCGTGTCGCGTTGGTTCGACTTGGGGCAGATCGAAGGATACCGCCTGGGACCCGGCGGCGACCGGCGCATTCCCTACGATAGCCTGCGCCAGTTCATGCTGAGTCACGGCATTCCCCTCGAGCGGCTGGAAGAAGGGGAGAAGCGCGTCCTCGTTGTGGACGACGACCCGTACTACCTCGACGTGATCCCGGCGGCGTTGGCCAAGTCGGGCGACTACAAAGTTTTTGTCGCATCGACCGGGTTCGACGCCGGCACGCAAGTCGCGGAACACAATCCCCACGTCATCATTCTCGACATTCACTTGTCGGACATGGACGGACGTATGGTCTGCGAGCGCGTCAAGAGCCGCGCCGAAACCAAGGCCACGCGCATCCTGGCCATCTCGGGCTACATCGATGACGACGAAGCAAAGATGCTGACCGACTACGGCTTCGATGATTACCTGAAGAAGCCCTTCAGCCTCTCGGACCTCTGCTCCCGCGTCGAGCGCCTGATGGAACTCCCGGCCGCGCGAATCGCCCGGCCCAAACAAACGCACTTCTAAGCCGAGACCGATTCGCTCATGGCGTACAGCACGCGCATCGATGACGCCTTTGCTTTCGCTCACCGGGTCCACCGGGACCAGCGGCGCAAAGGGTCCGGCGCGCCTTTCATCACCCACGTCATGTCCGTCGCCGCGCTCGTCGGCGAACACGGGGGCGACGAAGAGCAGCTCATCGCTGCGCTACTGCACGACGCCGTCGAAGACGGAGAAGGCCGCGAGACCCTCGGAGAGATCCGCGCTGCATTCGGCGGGCGCGTAGCGGATTTGGTGGAAGGATGCACCGACGCCTTTGTTCGCCCCAAACCGCCCTGGCTCGAACGCAAAGAGAATTTCATCGAAGCCATCAAAGGCGCACCGCCTGATTTGCGCCTTATCGTGGCGGCCGACAAGATTCACAACGTGCGCACCATCGCCCGCGACCTCCAGGAAGAAGGCGCCTGCGTCTGGGACCGGTTCCAGGGCAAACGCGACGGCAGCCTCTGGTACTACACCCGGATCCTGGAAGTGCTGAGCAACGGCTGGCAACATCCGATCCTGGACGAATTGCGGCGGGTCGTGGAGCAATTAAGAGCAGTGGACGAGTCCGTTTGTCCGTCCGACTAAATGGGTCCGGATGAACAGTTCCATCGTACTTCACCCGTTTTGACAAGTCGTCCTCATCGCTACAGAATGACCTGAACGGGGGGTAGCATTCTCCATCCGCCAGCCACTACGGGAGACGCATGAGATGACGGAAATGGGACGGCGCGCGTTTATGGCATCGTGTACGCTTGCGGCGGGTGGTCTGTCGCTGTCGCGGAGCGCGGCGGCGGCCAACGTGCCCAGCGTGGCCGCGGGAATGTCAGCGACGCGTTCGGCATCGCCGGCAAAGGACGGCAAGCCGAACATCCTCCTCATCATGACCGATCAGCAGCGCGGCGACTGTCTCGGCATCGACGGTCATCCCGTACTGCTAACTCCGACCATGGACCACATCGCCGCGCAGGGCGTTCGCTTTTCCCGTGCGTACACGACCTGTCCCTCGTGCATCGCCGCACGGCGATCGCTCCTGTCGGGACAGTTCCCCGCCACCCACGGCATGGTGGGATATCGCGACGGCGTGGAGTGGGATGCGCCGCCGACGCTGCCGCAAGTGCTGAAGGAGAACGGCTACCAGACCTATCTCGTCGGGCGGAACATGCACCAGCATCCCCCGCGAAAACGCTACGGGTACGACCACATGGTCATCAACGGGCGCGAAGACGGCGACTATGAACAATGGCTGAGCTGGAACGAGCCGGAGGGGAGCGGCGGTTACTACGGCACGGGGGTCATGCACAACGATTGGACCGCGCGTCCCTGGCACATGCCCGAGGCGTATCATCAAACCAATTGGACGGTCAACGAGGCGCTGGAGTTCTTGCGCAAACGCGATCCGTCCTGTCCCTACTTCCTGACCGTTTCGTTTCTTGCGCCGCACCCGCCGCTGATTCCACCAGAACCGTACATGGACCGCTACCTGCGCACGGAACTTCCGGAGCCGGTCATCGGGGATTGGGCCGAGCCGCCGGAGAACAAGGGCCTTGGCTTGGGCCAGAGCGCCGGCCGCGTGCAACTGGAAGGTGACGCGTTGCGCTCCGCCCGCGCGGCGTATTACGGGCTCATCAATCACATCGACGACCAGATCCATCGCCTGCTGAGTCCGGTGAACGGTCTCGTCGACAACAACACGATTATCGTTTTCACGAGCGATCACGGCGAAATGCTTGGCGACCACTACCTGTGGCGCAAGGTCGTTCCCTACGAACCTTCGGCTCGCATTCCCTTCCTGATTCGTCCGCAAGCCCGATCCGGCATCGCGCCCGGTGCTGTGATCGATCAGGCCGTTTGCCTGGAAGACATCATGCCCACGCTGCTGTCCATGGCGGGGATCGACCCGCCGGAGACCATGGATGGAATGGACCTTTCACCCCTCATGCGTGGCGAGGCCGCCGAGCCGCGTTCCTATCTCCACATCGAACACGCCCCGGTGCACCACACCTTGACCGACGGCAAGGAAAAGTACATCTGGTTCGTCGCCGATGGCCGGGAGCAATACTTTCGGCTGAGCGACGATCCAAACGAACTTCACGACCTTGCAAGAAAGAAGAAACACGCAGATCGGGTGGCCCATTGGCGGCGGCTCCTCGTAAACGAACTGGCAGACCGGCCCGAAGGTTTCTCGGATGGGGATTCG
>JAHDWY010000652.1 GCA_023384315.1 Candidatus Hydrogenedentota bacterium
GTGGACTTTCTCGTAGGCCACGTCCAGGCCCATCCCGATATCCCCGGCCTGATCAGTTTCTGCTGGGAGACCGGCGGCGATGCGCCGCAACGCATGTGGATTGTCGATGGAAAGGATGGCCAGCCGCTACCGTTCTACAAAGAAACCTACGAAGAATGGGTCACCCACGAGGTCTGGTGGGGACCAAACCAGATGCTCTTCACGATCTGGCCTTACGACGATGCCCACAAAGCACAGCCCCACGGCGTCGCGGTAGTGGATTACCCCTCAGGAGATCACCGAATCGTGTATCAGATGCCCGCGTGGCACACGGCGGGAAGTCCGGATGGCCGCTGGGTCATGGCCGACGATTTCGACCGGAACCTTTGGCTCATCGATCCCCTTACAGGTGAACGCCGCTTGCTCACCCAGGGCCACAACACCAAAGGCGTCGATACCCACCCCCACGCGTCGTTCACGCCGGACAGCAAGGGAATTATCTTTACCTCCAGCAAGTTCGGAAACGCGGACATGTTCCTGGTCGAAATCCCGGAGTGGGAGTCGCTGCCGGCGGAATAGCGGGGTTGGTAGCACTCCCCCGCGGAAGGTCAATCGCCTTTCTATTCCGCTTGCTTCTGCAACCGCCACTTGACGGTGTGGGGTTCGCGGAGATCGTCGAATCGGACTGTGGGGCAATACCCGCCGCTGTTGACGGTGGCGCGGTTCGCCGGTTCCGCGAGGAGGATCTCGGTGTTTGGCGGGAACACCATGGACACCGTGTTTTCCGGTCCGAGCGCGGTGTTGTTGTGGAAGACCCAATCGCCGTTTTCCTCTTTGTAGATGCCCCATTGCTGTCCTTCATGGGCCATCGTTTCCGGATGCAGATTGCGCACCCAGACCGTGTACCTAATCCAGTCCCGCCGGTCGACCGGTGTGCGCAGCTCGGCTTCGTAGCGCCAGAGGTGATCCCCTGCTTTCACGGCCTGCCAGTCCAGTTCGTTGCCGTACTCGTCATACCACTGCATCTGATCCCGGCCCAGTTCGAAGCCGTCATACTGATACACCGTACGGACCGGCACGTCTTGCCAGTTCTTTTGCTCCACGTGGAACGCGGTGGTGGCCGTTCCGTCCTGCGCAAACCAGTACGTTGCTTCCGCGCGGCCGTCGAAGACCTTGCGGGCGTTCTGCCAGACCCAGAACTCCGCGGCCCCGACGGCGGGGATGGCAATGGCCGCCGAGCAAAGATACCCCAGCGTTTTCATCGAAACCCGATTCAACAGGCTACGCATCGACATGGTTGGTACCTCCCTCGCCTTCGTTCGCGGTGGGCGACATTGCGTCCAAGCGCGCGGCGATTCGTGACAACTGCAACTGCACTTGCTTGATCTCTTTTGACGTGGCCATGCGGCTATCGACGACCCAATACCAGAGTTTTAACAGGACGCTGGATTCCAGGCCGATCATCAGTAGAAAAAAGCCCAACAGCATTTCCCGGGTGTCGCCCGCGTGGGCAATCCACCATGCGCCGAAGTAGAGAAATCCAGTGCAGATCAACAACGACAGTGTCAGCCGGACCATCATTTTCTTGCGCTGGTAGTCGAACTCCTCGACCACTTTGCGCCGCGCGTCTTCGTCCGGCGCGTCGTCCAATTCCATGACGCCCCAGATAAACTCGTGCAACCGCCGTTCTCCGTTTTTCATGGGGTCGTTTCCTCCAGGCGCCGGCGCAACTGTTGCCGGCAGTGGTACAGGCGGGACTTCACCGTGCCCGGGGATATCCCCAGCACCTCCGCGATCTCCGCCACGCTCAACTGTTCAAAGTAATAGAGGTTCACCAACGCGCGCTGTTCCGGCGACAAGATATCGAGCGCCGCCTCCAACGCGACGTCCTTGCCGTCCGCGCGGAGCGGTGGGGGAGGCGCATTCGCCAACTCCTCGAATGCGTGGTCGCGTCGTCGCCGTCGTTGCTGCTTCCGAATCCAGTCAATGGCCTTGCCGTGCAGAATCCGAAAGGCCCACGCCGGGAACGCCACCGGATCGTCCAGATGGCCCAGGTTTCGGACCATTGCTATCCAGGCGTCCTGGGCCACATCCCGCGCCGCTTCTCCGTCGCCGGTCAAGGCACATGCCTGCCGCACCAGCCGGGGATGCCAGCGCCGCACCAATTCGTCCAACGCCCCCGCGTCCCCCGCCTGGCTAGCCGCCACGAGCCATTCGTCGTACAGCTTGTCCCGCTGGTCCATACACATAAAGGTCGCGCGAAGAGGGGGGGCGGTTCAATCGGGGGAGGACTTGAAGAATTGGACCTATATGACGAACAGGACGTGTGGGACTCGCGAATACACAGGAGTCTATTGCTAAGCTGTCGGGACGCGTGTGTCTCTCACGAAACTTGCCGCGCCCTAAACCTCCCCCAGCATCGATTCGAAATCCTCGCGCCAGGAGGGGGACAGGGCTTCGACGCGGATCGCTTTGGCGATGCCCTCTCGGTTTGTTTTGTCGAAGAAGCGGAGATGGTTGACGAAGTGGACGGAGACGCGTTCGGGGTCGGACTGAACGAGTTCGATGGGGTCGCCGGCGGCGAGTTCGCCTTTTTTGACGACGCGGAAGTAGATGCCGGAGCGTTCGCTTTCGAGGAATTCCTTCACGATTTCGGGGCGGCCCATCCGGATGCCGAGTTTGAAGCAGGGTTGTCGGGGTTGGGTGACCTGGATCGATGCGGTGCCGATACGAAAGATGTCGCCGATGTGGACCTCGGTTTCGAGCAAGCCTTCGGTGGTGAGGTTCTCGCCGAACTGGCCGAAGATGAAGTCGTCGCGATTCAGGCGCTCGCGCCAGTAGGTGTAGTGTTCGTAGGGGTAGGCGTAGACGGCCTTGTGTTCGCCCCCGTGGTACCGCAGGTCGGCCTGGCCGTCTCCGTCGAGGTTGTGCTTGCGTAGGGTAATGCGTCCAGAGACAGGGGACTTGAAGATGCCGGTCGTGACGGAGCCGTTAGGTCCGTCAACCGTCCTCGGCATGCCGATGTTTAGTGAGAGAAGTC
>JAHDWY010000653.1:0-829 GCA_023384315.1 Candidatus Hydrogenedentota bacterium
CGACAGTTCATGGCTGGAACGGCGGCGGCCACGTCCGGTTTGATTTCTCTGGCCGCTTCAGACGTAGCAGCGCCGCAGTTCACGACGCGCGGTGCAATCCTCGGCGTGCGCGACATGGAGACCTACGATTGGCCCGCGCTCGCCGCGTCGGCGGGATTGACAACGCTCGCTACGCACGTGACCCCTTCCGAAGTGGCGGCATTCATGAATACAGAAACGGGGCAACAGTTCCGGGAAAACTGCACCAAGTATGGCATCGAAATCGAACACGAATTGCATGCGCTCGGCGATCTTCTCCCCCGCTCCCTCTTTGAGAAGAATCCCGAGATGTTCCGCATGGATGATGCCGGCAATCGCGTGCGCGAACACAATTTGTGCGTCCACTCGTCGCAAGCGCTGGAAGTAGCGGCGGAGAATGCGGCTCGGTACACGCGACTCCTACCTTCCTCAACTGGCCGCTACTTCTACTGGATTGACGACGCCATGCCCATGTGCCGGTGCCCGGAGTGTCGCGGGTATTCGGACAGCGACCAAGCGCTGATTCTCGAGAACCATCTTCTACGCGCGATTCGCTCCGTGGACGCGCGCGCGTCGCTTGCGCACCTCGCGTACGTCAATACCCTCGACCCGCCAATAACCGTCCGGCCCGATCCGGGCATCTTTCTGGAATTCGCACCGATCGAGCGTCGTTACGACAGGCCTTTGAGCGCGCGCGATACCATGGGCGCGATGCATGACGTAACGCACGGCCAGTTGCTCGACGCGCTCGATGCGAATCTGGAGTGGTTCGGCGCGGAGAGCGCGCAGATCCTGGAGTACTGGTTGGATG
>JAHDWY010000653.1:839-3011 GCA_023384315.1 Candidatus Hydrogenedentota bacterium
TCTCCGGATGGAAACGCGAGAATGTATCGGCCATACCGTGGAGTGATGAAGTGTTTCGCGATGACGTGCAGACGTACGCCGACCAAGGCATTCGGCATGTCACGACATTCGCGGTATGGATTGATGAGGATTACGTGAAACAATACGGCGTCGCGCCCGTCATGGCTTACGGCACCGGCCTGAACGCATAACCGATGAGGGACCGTATGATCGAGTGCATTGCAGTCACCCACGAAGACATGGTGTCGACCGTGACCTACACGAATCCTCCGTTCAACTTGCTTGATATTGAGATCATGGATGCCCTTGTCGCCGCCCATCAGGAGGCGGACGCGCACCCGGACACGCGCGTCATTGTTACGCGCTCGGGCTTGGACGGCATGTTCTGCAATGGGTTGAATCCCATGACGGTGCTGGAAGCGGACCTCGACGGCCGCTCGGCAATCTTCGCCGGTGTCGGACGGATGATTCACGGACTCTACTCGCTCAGGAAACCGCACATCGCCGTGTTGAATGGCCCCGCCATGGCCGGCGGCGCGGTCTTTGCAATCACGGCGGACTTCCGATACTTGGACCAGGATCGCGGCGCCCTCTGTTTTGCGGAAGCCAAGGTGGGCGTACCCGTGCCGGAGGAGCTTGCGGCCATCATCGCTGGAGTGTGCTCGCCCGCGATGTTGCGCGAAGTCGTCATGCTCGGCAAGAACCTGAAACCCGAACAGGCCCTCGCCGCGGGATTGGTTGATGGGATTGCGCCCGCAGACGGCCTGGAGGAACTCGTGTCCACGCAGGTGGCGCGCTTGTCGCGATTGAGTTGTGACGTCGTGAAGGCCTGCAAAGCCAGTATTCGCGCGCCCATCTGGCGTAGAACCGAAAGCATGTTGAGTGAATCAGACGCCGAGTTCACACGATTCCTGTCAGACGAATACCTGGGCGAAGGATTGAAGGCGTTTCTTGAAGGTCGTCAACCGGTTTTCACGAAGTAATCGGGCCTATAAGCACGCGGCCCGGGAGTATTGCGTCCCCCTAATTTGAATTTCGAGAGACGAGGGCGCAAGTTCCGAATGAGAGAAGCTCGTAGGCGCGACACGGTGAGGCCCGGAGAAGAATCGACTTCTCCGGACCTTTACCGTTGTCTCGCCATGGCGACGGACACGCGCCCGTCAAGGAACACGCGGCCTTGTTTAGCCCGCATTTCTCACCGCCCCGCAACGCCACCTTCGTGACAAAACATCAGAAGCGGTGAAAAATGCTCCCGAGTAAACCTCCAGGCTCACTGGTGAGGATTTCTCGTACACACACCATGCAAATTCAGATGGCCTGCCAGATTCACGGAAACTTCTGCAACGATTGATGTTATGCATGCGACGATTTGTGCGTGTGAGAAATCCGGGTTAGGCCGCTGTCAAAGTCGTTAGCCGTTCCTGTTCGCACAGTTCCGCGATTGATGGCACGATTACATCCGGCCGATACGCGAACCGGCTCAGGTCGGCTTCGCTGGTACCACCGGACAAGACGAGCACGGTGCGATATCCCATCTGCACCCCGCCCAAGATGTCGGTTTCCATGGTATCGCCGATCATGACCGTTTCCTCGGCCGAAAGGCCCAGCTCCTTTCGCGCGGCGCGCATCATCACCGGGCTGGGTTTGCCCACGCTGAAGGCTTCGATCCCCGTGGCGCGTTCGAGCATGGCAACGATCGCGCCGCAACCGGGGCGCAACCCTTCCGAGGTGGGGCAGTTTGGATCGGGATTCGTCGCAACGAGTTTCGCGCCGCCCACGATCATCCGAACGGCTTTTTCAATATGCTCGAAGGTAAACGTGCGTCCTTCGCCCACGACAACGTAGTCGGGATCGCTGTCCACGATCGAATAGCCGTTGTGGTGTAAGGCCTGCGTGAGCCCGCCTTCGCCAATAATGAAGGCAGTCCCATGCGGTTTCTGATGAGCAAGAAACCGCGCAGTGGCCATGGCACACGTGAAGATGTGCCGCTCTTCCACGGGGATTCCCATGCGGCGCAACCTCGTGGCCACGTCGCGTCCGGTACGCTGGCTGTTGTTGGTCAGAAACAGAAACGGGACCTCCCGTTCCAGCAACTTACGGACGAACGTATCCGCTCCGGGGATCATTTCGTGTCCCCGGTAGATAACACCGTCCATGTCAATAAGGACCCCT
>JAHDWY010000654.1 GCA_023384315.1 Candidatus Hydrogenedentota bacterium
TGATTTGAAAGTCCATCCAACTGTCCTTCATCTCGCCGGGGATGTCGGGCACGGTGGAGAGCCAATACAGATTCTAAGATATGCGTTCTCCGGATGAATCGTCCAGCGTAAGGATTAGAAAGTAGGTGGTGGATAGTCCTTCCGGCGTTCCGACGACAAAGGCTTGGGTTTTGCCGTCGGGGCCGACTTCGACAGTTGCGTTCTCTGCGTGCAGCTCCGTCATGTTGAGGTTCAAAATCCGGGCGGTGACCTTCAAGTCGTTGTAGGGTTGATAGAGACTGTTTACGACCCAAACCGACCGGTCGTCGTAGGAATATTGCACGTGCAGTGATTCGCAGGCCTTCTTCGCACCGTAATACGCTCCGGTGGGCACGAGGTAGTAGTCCACGTAATGCCAGGTCATGACGGCGGGCCACGCGGCGTTGTACTTCCAGGTCGTGATGCCGGTGGCGTCGTACTTGTTGCGCGCGTAGGCTTCGTACATGGCGCGGGCACTTTCGTAATTCATGACCTGGGCCATCATGCAGAAGTCGTCAATGTCTTTTGGTTCGCCGTATCGTGTGTTGAGGGCCTTGACGGTTTCGCGGAAGAAATCGCCTTCCTGGATGACCGTGTGGAAAGACATGGCATCGGTCCAGATGGGCCAAAGCTGGTCTTCCGGAATCATGCGGCGGACGCTTTCCACCTGCGCGACGATGCCGCCGATTCCGCCGGATTGCGCAAATCCCCACGCATATTCTTCAAACGCGTTGTTGTAATAGCGCGTGGGGTCTGCGTAGGTCCAGAGTTCGCGCGTGCCGGTGCGCGTGCCGCCCGTGTCGAAACGATCCTCCACGTCGAATGCCCCGGAATGGGGCTGATACGTACGACCGGGAGAGTATTTGTCGATGATGCCCCGGTAGGCCTCGTCGAGCCGGTCGGTCGGGAACGTTTCATCGTGTCCCAGGAAATGGACGAGGCTGGGATGGTTGCGAATGCGCAGCACGCTGTCGCGGATGCAGTCGACGGCGAGTTCTTCTTCGGGAATGCTGCGTCCAAAAAGTTGCTGCGTGACCATGACGCCCAATTCGTCGCAGATGTCGTAGAACTGGTCCGTTTCGCGGATGGAGAAGCCCTCGGACCGCAGCATGTTCAGGTTGGCTTCGCGTGCGTAGCGCACGAGCGCCCGGTCCCGCCGCTCGCTGAACCGCAGCAGCATCTCGTTGGTCATCCACGCGCCGCCGCGAATGAGCACGTCCTTTCCATTGACCTGGTAGCTGCGCCAGCCCTCGTCGTTGATGTAGCTCGTGGCGTGGCGGATACCGAACCGGGCACTGGTGGAGTCCGAGACTTCACCGTCGACCCGAACCGCCACCGCCAACTCGTAGAGATTCTGCGGTCCCAATGGATTCGGCCACCAGAGTCTGGGATTTTCTACCGAGAGCGCCGGGCACTGGATCGGCGTGATGTGAATCCAGCGTGCCTCCTGTGGCTCCAACTCAACGTCATCCGAGAATGTGATGTTCTCGATGTTGCCTGCAACTTCGGCGGTAATGCGCTCGGTCGTGAGATTGGTCACCTGCACCTGTACGGTCAGGTCGGCGCGATCCAGGCCAGGCAGACTCAGGTCGCTCTGGACGTATGGATAGCGTAACATGACCGGTCCGCAGGTTGTCAGGTAGACCTCGCGCCAAATGCCCATGTTAAGGTCCGGCGGTTGCGGATTGTGATCGTCCCATCCGGTAGTTGCCTCGACCTGTTTCGTTCGGTAGGCGCCTTCCGGGAGTTTCCCCGGCGCGAATACCTCTATTGCGAGAGCGTTCACCGCGCCAGGTTTAACAACATCCGTGACGTCTAACTCAAAGCGCTGGAACATGCCACGTACTGTGTCATCGCCGGCGACCTTGACGCCGTTCAGCCAGACGTTGGCTCGGTAGTTAATTCCGTCAAGGTGGAGACGAGTATAATCATCAGGAAAGTCGGCGGGGATTGTGAACTCCGTCCGGTACCACCAGGATGGATAGAACGGGCTGTCCTCGCTCATTCGCATCCAGCGACCGGGTTGATATCCAGGGATTGCCTTCAGGTTCTCGCCAAAATAGGGATCGGGATACACCCCATTATTGACGAGAGCGGCAAGGACCGTGGTGGGCAAGGTCACGGGAAGCCCGTCCCCCGTTTGCGCGCCGGGTGTGGACAGTGCGGCCCCATCAGGCTGGTCCAGCTGAGCGGAGGATACAAGCCGCCATGCGCCGTCGACTGGCAACAGATTGGACTGGCCAACCGCACCTGTAGTCAAACCAAAGAAAACGGCCAACAGCAATAGCTTGTCCCGGCACATCATCCTTACTCTACCCCCTGATTCCGATTGTCCGGCCGACCAACTCGGCATCCATTGTGGCACATCGATTCTTCCGTGTCATCCCGTCTCATCCCGATCCGGATAGAATACGAATCTATGCCGAATGCGATCCGGGATTTGATTGCAGGTCTAAACGTGATTAGACTATTTTGGTTCTTGTAGAATTCGCGCCGGAAGAATTGAACGAGCCAAACGAATTGGGGGCGACCATGCGAGTCCTTTCGATATTTGTTACGTGTTTCCTTTGTGGAATGGCCAGTGCGCAAGACGCAGCATTGCGGCTACCCGTGGATGAATATGTCACCCGGATGAAAGCTGGCTGGATCGGCCAGATGGCCGGCGTAGGCTGGGGCGCGCCGACCGAGTTTCAATTCAACGGACAGATCGTTCCCGAGAGCGATATGCCTCAATGGGAACCGGTGCTAGTCAATCAGTTTTGGCAAGACGACCTTTATGTTGAGATGACCTTTCTGAAGTCGCTGGAAGATTACGGATGGGACGTTACGCACAAGCAGGCCGGGCTCGATTTCGCGGTCAGCGCTTACCCGTTGTGGCACGCGAACAACACGGGTCGCAGGAACCTGCGTGAAGGGATCGCGCCGCCAGACTCGGGCCATCCGCAGTTCAACTCCCACGCCGACGATATCGACTACCAGATCGAA
>JAHDWY010000655.1 GCA_023384315.1 Candidatus Hydrogenedentota bacterium
GTGGCGATGGGTTTGTTGAAGGCGTTTGGCTCCCTCGATGCGATGGGCAACATGTTCGGCAAGGGATTGCCGTCCATGTCGCGCACAAACACCCGCGCCAGGGCCGTGTCGTCCTCAGTAGCGTTTTGTTTTGCTGCAGATCGTGAAGCGATGTCGGTCGCCGGCACTGCTGGCGGCTCCTGCCCGTTTGGTCCGGTTTCCCCTGAGCCACAGCCCATCGCGACGAGAATGACAAGCGCCAAGCACACGTTGCGCACCCAGCCGTACACCAGTGTGCGCCGGTTGCCGATCGCGGAGACTTCGCTGGCGGAAACCGAAGAACATCCCCCTTGATCCCCCTTCGAAGGGGGAATCTCGCCTAACGAAGTCTGTTCGTAATGGGCGTACCAACTTGTCGAGACGACCCGCTCCTGCTTCGATCGCATCGCTCCGCGTTGCAGCGTGATAACGGTTCTATCCCGATTTCGGAGCGAATCGCAACGTTTATCGCGTTTAACTCGGACACGCAACCTCCCCCTTCGAAGGGGGAACAAGGGGGATGTTCTTCGGTCCGGGTGATGATGCACCGATGCCCTCCCAGTCAACCTAATACGCCGCATCGCGATCATCTTCCTGCTTCGCAGCGGTACTCGCTACGGTTTCACCCTCCGCCTCCGGGGCTGCCGCTTCCGATTGTTCCGAAACCGCGAACTGCACCTCGTACAACCGGCGGTAGATGCTGTCCGGGCGCTGGAGCAACTCGTCGTGCGTACCTTCTTCAGCCAGATGCCCTTCATCGAGGACGATGATGCGGTCGGCACGGCGAATGGTGGAGAGCCGGTGCGCGATAACGATGGACGTACGCCCCACGACGAACTCTTCGATGGCCTTTTGAATCGCGCGTTCGCTTTCGGAATCCAGGCTCGAGGTGGCCTCGTCGAGGATCAGGATCTTCGGATCCTTGATCAACGCGCGGGCGATGGCGAGGCGCTGGCGTTGTCCGCCGGATAACGTGCCGCCGGCCTCCCCGATGGGGGTCTCGAGCTTCTGATACAGCTTCTCCACGAACTCGTTGGCGTGCGCGGCGCGCAGCGCTTCCCACACGCGTTCCTCGGAATAGACTTCTTTGCCCGCCGCAATGTTCACGCGCACAGATTCGTTGAAGAGGATCGTGTCCTGTGTGACGATGCTGATTTGCGCCCGCAAACTTTCCTGCGTGACCTTGCGAATGTCGATCCCATCGATGCGAATGGAACCGCCGGAAACGTCGTAGAACCGGGGAATGAGCTTCACGAGCGTACTCTTGCCCGCGCCGCTGAAACCCACGATGGCGACCATCTCGCCCTTCTTTACCTCGAAGGTCAGGCCGTGCAATACCTCCGTCGTTCCGTCGTACGAGAAGCGCACGTCATCGAACTGAATCGCATCGCGGATTGGCTGCAACTCGACCGCGTCGGGCGCGTCCACGATATCGGGCTTCAGATCGATAAACTCGAAGACCCGTTCCGCGCTGGCCACACTGGTCTGCACGGCGTTGTTGACTGACGTAAGTTTTCGGACTGGGTCGAGCATGCCGGCGAGGGCCACGTAGAGCATCATCAGGTCGGCAATCTGCAGTTGCCCCGCGATGACTTGCCGCGCGCTCAATAACACGAAGACGACGAAGCCGCAAATCATGACGAATTCGGTAAGCGGTCCGATGGCGGCCTCCGCTTTCATCATCTTCAGCCCCTGCCGCTTGAGCTTGCGGTACTCGCGATTCACGAGGCCGACCACGTGGGGCTCCATCGAAAAGCCTTTGATGATGCTGATGCCGGTGACGCTCTCCTTCGCCACGGTCTGCAACCCGGCGATCTTCTCAAGGGTCCGGCGCATCCGCTTCCGGACGCTATGTCCTATCTTGACCATAATCAGGCCAACCAACGGCAGGACGATCAGGCCAATTGCGGTGAGGCCCGGAGCGATGGCCACCGCAATACCGAGGCAGACCAGGAACTTGAAGGGCTCGCGGAAGAGTTTCATGAACACCGCGGTCAAACCGCGTCCCGCGGAGAACGCGTCGTTCGTCATCCTCGCAATGATCTCGCCCGACGTGCGTTGCTCGAAGAAACGCATGGGCAGCCGGATGATGTTGGCGTACATCTCCTGTCCGATCTCGACCGTCACGAAGGTGGCGATAGATGCCGACAGGTACTCCTGGAAGAACCGCGCCACACCTCCAAACAAGGCAAGCGATAGGACGAACGCGCAAAGCCATGCCATGGCGCGCATCTCTTTGCCGTCTTCGCGGAGATACAGCAGAAGATCCTCGACGCGCTCGTCCACACCGACAAATTCTACTCGGAGATTCTCGTGGACCCACTGGCTTCGCTCCAGGATGTTCTTCTTCATCCCCGCCAGTTCGTCTTGAAACTGCTCTTCGCCCTGAAACACGAATCGCACCACATTGCCGGTGCCTATAATGATCCCGCCGAAGGATGCCGCGACAAACATCGCGAGCACGATGGATACGACCAGCCGGGCTTTATATGCGAAGACATAGCCCAGGAGCCGCCGGTAGATAGGCCAGGAGCGGCCGCGGGTCTTGGCGGCAAAACGGGGGTCGTAATTGCTCTTTTCGTCGATGCCGTACATCACTGCTCCCGGGTACAGATGAGGCGGGTTCGTTTGGGCCAGAGTTTACCACGAAGGCCCGAGAGGAGCCAATCGGCATTTGGAATTGCCAATGAATATTTGCGGATGGCAGGCCGGTAGGACGAGTGGGCTGGCCCGTACTAGACCACGTCAGGTTTTTCTGTAACGAATTATTACAAAGTCCAGCCCAGAATTTGGACTTGCGGTCCATCCCGGAATCCCTCAATCCCTCCGATGAGACTGCCGTAGATGCTGTAACATATTTATGCATAATGCATTACGCGAATGCCTTTGTCGCAGATTGGGCTCGGCACCATCGTTGCTCCTCCTGAATCGATGCGCCAAGAGGGCGGGTCAAGGATAGCTCGGAAGGTGCCGCG
>JAHDWY010000656.1 GCA_023384315.1 Candidatus Hydrogenedentota bacterium
CGGCCGGGTCCGATTTGCGTTCCGCGGGAACACCGTGCAGACCAACCTCCGCTTTGAAGGTTGTGAAGGCGCCGTCGATGTCGGACACGACATGTGCTGGGGCATGAACGCCGATCCCGCGGCTGTACGTCGTCGCGCCAATTCGCAGGGCCGGATCCTCCGGCCAGCACGACTGATCCCATCCGAGTTGGAAGAAGCCGACCTTGGAATCGATGCAGCGGTTCCGCAGGTCCGCAACGCCCAGCGTATCGCCCTCTGGCAATGGGGGCAACGGCATGTCGAAGGACTGCACGGGAAGCAGCGTCACGATACGGCGATCCGCATCCGCGTCGAACACGGGATAGAAATCGCCCTCCGGCGCGGGAATGGACTTGGCGTTGTCCGCGAGCAGCGCGTACTCCGCGCGAAGCCACGCGGCGATCTGGCCTGCGCCCCGGCCGGGCACGGTGATATGAAGCTCGTGCACGCCAGTAGGAACGTCGATCAGCGCCCAAGCATCCTGACGGCTCCCGCGCCGCCGTTCGTGAAACGCCACCGGCGACTCTACGCCGTCAATCGAAACGGCCGGCGACTGGATCTCGCCGTGCGCCGGCAACAGCATTAGTTGTACTTGCGCCGATTCGCACGCGTCCGGTACGTCCACGGTGCCATGCACGATGACGCCGTCCGCGCCGGCATCTTGGAACAGGCGTCCCGCCGGAAGCACGTTCATACGATCCGTATCGCACACGCGCGTGACGCCCTCTTCGTCCGTGGCCCAACGCAGGCCCTCGGGGGTATCCGCGAACTGGCGCGATTTGGTGCGCACTTCCAGCAACACCACGTCGTAGTCGCGCAGGGGAATCGACACCGTCGCTCCGAAGTCGACCTGACCGAGGCTTTCGCGGTAGGGATAGACGATCGTCGCAAACAGGGGTTCCGTGACGAGCCCAAGATCGAGTTGTTCGTCGATCGCCAGCTCGAACGTGCGCGGCTCGATCCACGGATTGCGCAATGCCACCAGGCTGCGTCCCCGCTCGTCGCCATGGCTGTAGCCGTAGGGCTGCCGCTGCGACGGTTCGCCGCCGAGCAATTGGAAATTGCGGTAGAGGATGGCGTTGCGCTTTGTCCAGTTCGCCACGTCGCCGAGGAACTGCAATCCTCCCGGCGAATCGTCCAGCACGCCGAGGTCGCTGCAGATGATGTGATTCGCCACCGCGCCCCGGCCCGCGAGGGCGAGGGTATACTCGTCCTCCCAGCGCGCGGCCATGGATTCGCCGGTGACCACGACACCATCGATGAGGTGGTCGGCCCGCACCTGAGTGCCGTACAGATCTTCCGCCCAAAGCGGGAACTGCCGCCGTAGGCGCCGGTGTTCTTCAAAGACCTGGATGTCGCGAACGGTGATCAATTCGTCGCGCAGCCACGGCGACGGGATGTCGCAACCCAGGGTGTCGCCCGCGACCGAGTGGACGCCGTCGAGCTGCATCAGCCACCAGGGGCTGGCCCATTCGTTGCACACGAAGAGGTCCAGCACGATGCCGGGATTGATCCGGCGCAGCGATTCAAAGATGGCTACCTTGTTCTCGACGATCCGTTCAGTCGCATAGGCGCCCTTTTCACTCCCCACGCCAACCAAATGCCCGTGACCGGGTTCGTTGCATCCGAACCCCTGGCCCCAGTACATGCCGTCGAAGTTAATCGTATTCATCTTGTACGTGCTTACGATATCTTCAAGCCGTGAGCGGATTGCCTGATAGTAAACCGGTCCGGCCAGGCAATAGCTCGAGTCGTGCTGCAGCTCGTAGCCCTGCGTGCGGCCCCATTCGTGCGTGGGCGTATCGAAGATGGGGGAGAAGCTTGTCCAGAACCCCAGCGGCGTGTCGAGCCCCTGCAAGGCTTCGCGCGTCTGGTCCCAGATATCCTCCTCGTTCGGCACGAACAAGGCGTCGGGACGGTACATGTCGAAGCCCGCGTCATAGGTCCACCCGTCGAAGGTGAATCCGGTTAATTCACGGAGCTTGCGCGCGTACTCGACCATGGCGATGCCCTGTTCCGTACGGTTCGGTGGTTTGATGACGCGAAACCCGTTCCAATAGATGTTCGCGCGCGGCGGATTGGGGATGGGCGTCAGCGTGGTCACATAGTCCAGGAAGGTTTCGCGCACGCGATGGGGCTGCGCCACGCCCAGCACGGCGCGCTTCGTCGTGTACGAACCGCCCGGCTCCAGTTCGATGCCGGGATGGTGCCGCAGAAAGATGATGCCGTCGCGCGTGGCCGCGGACCGCGTCGCGGGAAACTCGACGCCAAACCACAGCGACTGCGTGTAGACGGGTTGTCCCCAGTCGGCGATGGATGGGAATTCCGGGTTCACCGAATAGCTCACGGCCTCATCCATTACGATGAGATGCTCCAATTCGACCGTGCGCAACAGGAAGGGGGTATCGCCGAAATTCGTGAACGCGATCTGTTTGTACAACCACGGCGAGAGCCGCCGCGGCGCGGTGTAGTCGATGTCCGCCTGAATGCCAAGTCCCGCGTTGACCAACGTGGCGCGCACGCCCGATGCGGTTTCCTTGACGGCGACAACGCCGAAGGCGTCGCTCGTGACGCGCTCGCCGTCGCCGTAGGTGATGACAAACTCCGGACCCGCAATTCGTAGGGTTTCCCCCGTGATACCGTTGCGGATGGCGCCGGTGTGCAGACGTCCGTCGTCGACTTCCAGAATTCGGCTGACCTGGTCCCCCGGCACGGAAATCGTGCTCGCCCCCAACGCCGTCGCCATCACCAGCAGAGACACTACTTGCGTCATGACATCTTCCTCTCCTGTACGACCCGCAAGCCGCGGTAACGCATCGCGACTCCGCCCAATTGCGATTGTACTCAAGAGGTATGCCGGACTGCACGCTGGAGAAAAATGGGGACAGCCACCTTTTTCCTTCTCCACGACTGAGTTGATTTCTCAGCGCTCAAAAAGGAAAAAGGTGGCTGTCCCCATTTTTCTCCAATT
>JAHDWY010000657.1 GCA_023384315.1 Candidatus Hydrogenedentota bacterium
CTTCCACGCCTTCGAGGGTCATGGCGGTGTAGATGGACGCGCGGATACCGCCGACGGAACGGTGTCCCTTCAAGCCGTGCATCCCCGCCGCGGTGGCTTCCTTCACGAACTGCTGTTCGAGTTCCTCGCTCGGCAGCCGCCACGTCACATTCATCACGGAGCGCGCCTCTTTGACGGCATGACCGCGATAGAATCCGCCGCTGCCGTCGATCATCGTATAGAGCAGGCGCGCCTTCTTTTTGTTCAGGGAAGCGACTTCTTCCAGTCCGCCGATGTCGTCCAGCAACCATTGCGTCACCAGCTTGATCATGTAGATGGCAAAACACGGCGGGGTGTTGTAGAGCGAATCGTTATCCGCGGCGATCTTGTAATCGAGCATGGACGGCAGGCCTTCTGGCACGCGCGCCAGCAGGTCATCCCGGATGATGACCAGCGCAACGCCCGAAGGTCCGATATTCTTCTGCGCGCCGGCATAGATGAGGCCGTATTTCTCGATGGGCAGCGGCCGCGAAAGAATATCCGAAGACGCGTCGCAGACCAACGGCACGTCGCCGGTCTCGGGCTCCACGAAAAACTCCACGCCTTCGATCGTTTCGTTGGAGGTGAAGTGGCAATACGCCGCCTTGGGATCCAGCTTCAGTTCATCCTGCTGCGGGAGCCGGTTGAACCCTTCCTCCTTGCCGTTCCACGCGACATTGACGGTGCCCGATTTCTTCGCTTCTTTCAGGGCCTTGTTGCCCCACGAACCCGTCAGAATGTAGTCCGCGCTCTTGCCTTCGCCAAGAAAGTTCATGGGAATCATCGAGAACTGAAGGGACGCGCCGCCCTGAATGAAGAGCACCTTGTAGTTCTCGGGCAGGTTCAGGAGCTTCTGGACGTTGTCCTTCGCCCCGGCGAGCACTTCGGCGAACTGCTTGGAGCGGTGGCTGATCTCCATGATGGACGCGCCGGCCCCGGGATAGACGAGCAGATTCTTCTGGGCCTCTTCCAACGCCGGCAGCGGCAATGCAGCCGGACCCGCGGAAAAGTTGTATACGCGCTGTGCCATGGTCAGTACTCCTTCGTGCAGTCTGTTTATGCGAGGCAATCCGGCGGTCGCCGGGGGGCTCTCCTGAACCGTGGATTTTATCTCCGCCACCGGCAACGCGTCAAATTGTGCCGCCATTCTCGAATTCGCCGCGCCGCTGATACAGGGCTTCCGAATATGCGCACCGGCTACGGGGCAGCGGGCGCCGGCCGGTCCATCGCCCAGAAGATGGCGTTCGTCAGCAGCGTCGTAAACTCGATCCGCTCGAAATCGTCGGGATGGCCTAAACCGCTGTAGAACACCCGAGCGCCCTTGTACTCGCGAACCCACGTCAACGGCTCGGTCTGATCGGGAATGGAACCGGTCATCAGAACCGTCGCGTCCTCGGCGACCGGACTCGTGTAATACAGGGACCCGGTGCTGTGCCACGGCTCCGGCGAAAGATTCGCGAGCACGGGATGGGATTGCATCTCGGAAACGATCTTCACGTCGGTTCCCAACTCGTTCGGTCCATGGTTGTGATAGTTGCCGCCCAAGACTTCCGCGTCAAACTCCGGCCATTCGGCGCGTCCGTCAGGCACTTTGAAATCCGGCGGATCTTTGTAGTTCATCTTGAAGGCATGGCTGGCGGTGCGCAGTCCAATGATCGCGCCGCCACCGTTGACGTAGTTCTGGAGCGCGGCAAGCTGCTCTTCGGGAAGGCCGAGTCTGCGCACATAGACAATAGCGACATCAGTCGTCTTCAATTCGGCCATGCCCGGTATTTCGGCTTCGCCCTGGCCGTGCAACACGGTGCAGTAGAGTCCGTGTTCTTCCCGAAGCTGCTGTGCAAACCGCGGCAGCGTTTCGTCCGCGCCATAATGATCGTCGCTGACGACAAACGTCACGTGCGGACGCGTATCCTGCACGAAGCGGAACGCCGGTTGGTCCAGCAAGTCGGTGCTCGTGAAGGTCGGGCACCAGTATTGCTCGATGTGTTCGATGACGAGTTCCGTCCCGCGCACGTGGCTCACCTTGGGCGGCATTCCCGGGTTATACAGCGCGTCGGTCATGTCGCGCATGAGCGCTACCTTCTTGCCGAGGTAGACCAACTGCCGGATGCCGAAGGGCCGGCCGAGGATACACATATTGGTGTGCACGCCAACCAGGATGACGTTCTCGATTCCCTGTTGCTCGAGGTAGTAGTAGACCTCCGCACCTTCCCCTATCGCATCTTCTTCCGCAATCTCGATGGCCTCGTGCTGATGGGTCTGCGGACGCGTTCCTTCCTCCACGTTGCCTTCCCATCCGCCGTCGGAATCGTCGATAGGCAACGGCGGCTCGCGGTCAGGGTTCAGATTGTTCCATTGCAGCGGGACTTCGGTGTCCACTTTCGGCGCGTCGAGGCAACGCTTCCGCTGCGGCCAATCGGCGTAATAGTCCGTGCAGCCGCTCGGCGCATGAACGATCGTCACCCCGCGCGCGCGCGCCGCCTTCAAGACTTCGTTCATGCGAGGCGCCATCTCCGCCACGCGCGCCGCGACCACGTCCGCGCGCAGGGTGTCCCACATGTCGCAGACGATAATCGCGGTCTTCGCGGGGTCCCAGTGGACGGTTTCGTAAGTGAAGTCGAGTTGGCCCTCCGGCGATTCCGCGCGGCTGCGCATGACGAGGTCAAGCGCGGCCGAGTCCTCAGCATCGGCGAAGAATGGGACGTATAGGACCGATAGGACGAGTAGTAGCAGCGCGCGAAACGCGAGATTCTCAGTAGTCATTGCTTTCGAAGACATCTTCCTCCAATCCGCAATCCGCAATTGGGCCCTTTCCTCCAGTCTCCGGTAACACCGCGGCGTAGCGCAGCGAAGACGGGCCCAATCCGCAATCTTCCTCCCGCAATCCCTATCCCAACGTCCACGGCTTGCGGTACTCGTAGTGAAGCAACTCGTTTGCTTCCTTGCTGTTCGTGATTTGTTCGCGCTCCG
>JAHDWY010000658.1:0-1381 GCA_023384315.1 Candidatus Hydrogenedentota bacterium
ATTTGAACGCCTTTTATTTCTGGACGGCGTGGGCCTGCGGCACGAACCGGCCGGACGCTGAGCACACCTATACGCAGAATTGGCCGCCCGAACCGCTTATCGACAACGAGCCGACCGCTTCGAATGTGGTCTGGTCGGTGGTGAGCTTTGTGTTGCTGCTTGCGGGTGTCGGCGCACTGGCGTGGTACTACGCCATTCTGAAGCACAAGGAAGACCACGAGATCGAACCGCCTGCCGTGGACCCCCTCCTGGCGTTGAATCCGACACCGTCCATGATGGCCACGCTGAAGTATTTCTGGGTCGTCGTTGGGTTGATTGTGTTTCAGGTGGGCATGGGCGCGGTTACGGCCCATTACGGCGTGGAGGGATCCGGGTTCTACGGGATCCCGCTCGCCGAAATATTGCCCTACGCAGTGACGCGAACGTGGCACACGCAACTCGCCATTTTCTGGATTGCGACGGCGTGGTTGGCGACGGGACTGTTCATCGCACCGGCGGTGTCGGGTCACGAACCGAAATTTCAGCGGCTGGGCGTGAACGTGCTCTTCGTGGCGTTGCTCGTCATCGTCGTCGGGTCCATGTTCGGCACCTGGTACGGCACGCGGCAGAAGATGGGATTGACCGCGAACTTTTGGTTTGGTCACCAGGGTTACGAGTATGTGGACCTTGGACGCTTCTGGCAGATCTTCTTATTTGCCGGCTTGTTTATCTGGCTCGGCCTCATGGGACGCGCCTTGTGGCCCGCGTTACGGCAACCCGGACCGAACCGGCACCTGCTGGTCCTGTTCTTCATTTCGAGCCTGGCGATTGCCGTGTTCTACGGCGCGGGGCTTACGTGGGGACAACAAACGCACCTCGCCATCGCCGAGTACTGGCGCTGGTGGGTGGTCCATCTGTGGGTAGAGGGCTTCTTCGAGGTGTTCGCCACGGTGGTCATCGCTTTCCTATTTACCCGAATGGGACTTTTGAAGACCGCCACGGCAACGGGCGCGGTGCTTTTTGCGACGAGCATCTTCCTGGCGGGCGGCATCATTGGGACCTTCCATCACCTGTACTTTACCGGCACGCCGACCGCCGTGCTGGCGCTGGGCTCGGTATTCAGCGCACTGGAAGTCGTGCCGCTGGTCTTGATTGGTTTTGAAGCGTACGAGAACCTCACGTTGAGCAAGGCAAAACCTTGGGTGACCGCGTACAAATGGCCCATCTACTGCTTCGTGGCGGTCGCCTTCTGGAACCTCGTCGGCGCGGGGATCTTCGGTTTCCTAATTAACCCACCCATCGCCCTCTATTACATGCAAGGGCTGAACACGACGCCCGTGCACGGTCACACCGCGCTCTTCGGTGTGTACGGGATGCTGGGCATCGGTCTGACCTTGTTCTG
>JAHDWY010000658.1:1391-2981 GCA_023384315.1 Candidatus Hydrogenedentota bacterium
TAACGTGTGGAAAACACCGGTCCTGTCCTTTGCGTTCTGGTCGATCAATATCGGCCTGGCGCTGATGGTCTTGTTGAGCGATTTGCCGCGCGGACTCATGCAGGTGTGGGCGAGTGTCAACGAGGGCATGTGGTACGCCCGATCGGCCGAGTTTATGGGTACGGGTCTAATGGACATCTTGCGCTGGATGCGGGTCATCGGCGACACGATCTTCGCGATTGGCGTATTGGCGCTGGGCTGGTTCGTGCTCGGACTGAAGACGGGCTGGTCGGTAACGGGCGAAAGCGACCCGGCCATGGAACAACTGGAACGGCCCAGTGAGCGGCTGCCTGAGACCGCGACGGAGCGGGGATGATCTTGGTTGCGGCGTGCGGATTGGAAAACAGGCTGGAGACCGGAGGCCGGAGGCTGGAGAGAACATCCCCCTCGACCCTGCGGGTCTGCCCCCTTCAAAGGGGGAGATTCTCGCCCGCGCTTCGCTGGGCGACTAGGGAAACAGGAGAACCGCGAGGCGCCGGTTCTCAACCGTGCAAGCACAGGAACTGAGCGTGTCGCGCTTCCCCCTTTGAAGGGGGCGCAGGGGGATGTTCTTCCTGAAGAATTGATGAGCTGAAACGACGACAGCTAATTCGAGAATAAGTTGTCGAAGAGGAGATTAAAACATGGCAACCATTTCATTGGAGAAAACGATTGGCCAGCTCGTCACGGAGCGGCCCAGCCGGTCGCGAGTGTTCGAGAAGTTGGGAATCGACTACTGCTGCGGCGGCAAGAAGACGATCGCGGAGGTATGCGAGAAGAAGATGCTCGACCCGGGAATGCTGCTCGAAGCGTTGGATGCCGAAGCGGCCACCGACGCGGATTCCGCATTCGACTATGGGTCGATGAGCCTGTCGGAACTCGCGGACCACATTGAGGCGACGCATCACTCCTATTTGCGGGCGGAGTTGCCGCGTCTGTCGCGCATGGCGCAGCGCGTGGCCAAGGTTCACGGTGATAACGATCAGCGATTGCAGGGCGTCAGCGACACCTTCGATGCCTTTGCCGCGGAGCTGGAATCGCACATGGCCAAGGAAGAGAACGTCCTCTTCCCGGGGATCCGGCAAATCGACGGTGCAACCAAGATGCCTAATCTGCCCTTTGGCAGCGTGGCGAATCCCATTCACTGCATGGAACAGGAACACGACGGGGCCGGGTCCGCGCTGGAACGCATGCGCGAACTGACGGACGGGTTCACGCCGCCGGACTGGGCCTGCAACACGTATCGCGCGTTGCTGGACGGACTCCATGACCTCGAACTGAACATGCACCAGCACGTGCACAAAGAAAACAACGTGCTCTTCCCGCGCGCCATCGAACGTGAGAAGGAATTGCAGGGCGCATAACCACCACAACCTCCTTCCCTGTGACGCGGCGCACGCGAATGGATTACCCATTCGCGTGCGCCAGCACATACCCACTTCCACAATCGATCCGCAAATGGTCGCTGTCCGTGCGGGATGGTGACGACTGACTTTATGACGCTCGCAGACTCGTGGGTCGAACACGCAGAATCGAAAGTGGAACTTGGGACGTGTACACTGATCGCTCTGG
>JAHDWY010000659.1 GCA_023384315.1 Candidatus Hydrogenedentota bacterium
GGTGATGGTCGCCAAGTCCTTTCGCACTTGCTCGACGATGGTGCTGGGCATGACCGTACAGTCCTCCAGCTTGGGGAAATCCAGGGTCACACGGCTGAGATGAGTCGTGTTCGCGCGGTTCTCGCCGTAGAGGCTGACGCCCTGAGAGCCGATGTTGGCGATCACGTGTTCGAGATTGTCGCGGTACGGTTCGAGGACCTCCTCCACTTTCTTGACGTAGAGATCCGAGGTGGCGAGGTTCGTACCTTCCGGACACTCGATGTCGATGTCCGCCTGAGGCGGCTCAATCGTCGGCGTGAACTCGAACTCGGCATGCGTGAAGAACTCGAAGGTGATAACGACCAGTCCCACCACGGCAATGGTTACCGTGACAGCGCGCCACCGTATCGCCTGGCGGAGAATGGCGGCGTAGCTGTGTAGGATGGGATGGCGCTTGATCCGGCCGTCTTTTCGGACGGCGACCTTGGCGCGCATGTATCGGCCGGCCAGGGCCGGGTTAACGATGAGCCCCACGAACAAAGATGACATGAGCGCCAGCGTCACGGTGAGGGGCAGATACACCATGAACTTGCCCCAAATGCCGGGCCAGAAAAACATGGGGGCGAAGGCCGCGACGGTGGTGAGCGTCGATCCGATAATGGGCCACGCGACTTCGTCAACGCCTTTCTTTGCGGCGGCCACACGGTCGAGCCCAAGCTGCATGTGGCGGTAGATGTTCTCGAGCACCACGATCGCGTTATCGACCAACATGCCCAAGGCGAGGGTCAAGCTGAACAGCACTACCATATTCAGCGTCACGCCGGACATGTAGAGCACGAAGAAAGTGATCAACATGGAAATGGGAATCGCGAGCGCGACGAACAGGGCGTTCGTGAACCCCAGGAAGATGAAGATCACGGCAAGCACCAGGATGAGACCGCTCAAGATGCTGTTCTCGAGTTCGTTCACCATATCGCGAACGAAGACGGACTCGTCCCAGGTGAGCGCGATGTCGATCCCCTGCGGGAGCCCTTCCTGGAGTTCCTCAAACATCGCGTTGACCTGGTCGGCGATACGGATGATGTTCTCGCCGGAACGCTTGGAGATTGCCAGGGTAACCGCTGGATTGGCGTCCACACGCGAGAGGCTATCCAGTTCTTTGAAGGCATCCTTGATCGATGCGATGTCCCGGAGATGCACGGTGCCCTCCGGTCCGACGCGCACGACAAGGTTTGCCAATTCCTCGGGCGTGCTGATTTCCCCGGGTGTACGCATGAGAAACTTGGCTTCCCCGAGGTCCATCGAGCCGCCAGGCGTGTTGACGTTCTCGAGACGTGTCACTTCGACCAAGTCAGTGAGCGGTATCCCGTACGCGGCGACGCGCTCGGGGTCGACCTCGATTTGGATTTCCCGCTCGACGCCGCCGATGAGCTGCACGTCGAGAACGCCCGGAATCGCCTCGATGCGGTCTTCCAGTTCCTCCGCAATCTCGTTCAGCACCGGTAGCCCCACGCTCCCGGTCAACGACATGAGCATGATGGGGATCTCACCCAGATTGATTTCGTTGATGAGGGGATCATCGGCGTCTTCGGGCAGATCGGATTTGGCCAGATCGACTTTGTCACGGACACGCTGCAGCGCGTCTTCAATCACCGTGTCCGGTTGAAACTCGATCACAATTGTGGAGACGCCCTCCACGCTTGTCGACGTGATTTCCTTCACGTCGGAGAGCCCCGTAAGCTTTCGCTCAATCGGAACGGTCACCAGGGACTCCATGTCTTCAGGGGTGACGCCCTCGTAGGTGACCGTCACATTGATGAACGGAACGATGACTTCGGGGTTCGATTCCCGCGGGAGCACGGCGTAGCTGTACACGCCGGCGATGGTAATGATGATGAGCAACACGATGATCGTGGTGCTGCGGTCTACGGCAAGATTCGTAATTCTCACTGGATGGTTTCTTGAACTTTGACCGGTTCACCAGGACGAACGTCGCGCTGCCCCACGACGATTAAACGATCGCCCGGCTTGAGTCCCTCAGTAATTTGGATGTCGTTCCCCTGGACGATTCCGATCTCGACGGGTTGCAGCGCCGCGATGCCGTCTCGCTCCAGGAAAACATACCGGCTATCGTCGAGCAACATGGCCGAGAACACCGGAATCACGATCGAATCCGGATAGACGTTCCGAATCAACTCGGCCCGCGCGATCATCCCCGGCATGAGGCACCCGTCCGGGTTATCCAATGCGATCTCGGCTGTAAAGGTGTGAGTGGACATGTCGGCGGTCGGCGAGATGATATGGATCACGCCCTCGAATACCCGGTCTGGATAGGCGTCCAGGCGAATGCGTACCGCGTCGCCCACTTTGAAATAAGGAATGTCGCGTTCCGGGATACCTACATTAACTTTAACCTTATGGACTTGAACAAGCCGGACCAGCGGTTGGCCGGTGTCCACAAATTCGTCTTGCTCTTGAAAGACGCGGTCGACGAGGCCGTCGAATGGCGCTTCGATCGTGCTCTTCTCAACCTGAATCTGGGTAGCCCGGAGACTCGCGGACGCCACGTCGCGATTGGCCACGGCGCCGTCTTCGTCTTGCCGCGTGCTGGCGCCCCGTTCCAGCAATCGTTGGACGCGGTCATATTCCTGTGTCGCCAGGCGCGCCTGCGCCTCGGCCTGTTCGAGGGCGGCGCGCAGAGCTTCACTGTCGACGCGAAACAGCTCTTGCCCTTTCGACACGGAATCGCCGCTCTCAATGCCCTTCCAATCGACGCGGCCGGAGGTTTCGGCCGCAATGGTGACGTCCTCCCAGGGATATACCGTGCCCGTGATGTTCAAGGTGTCGCGAAGCTCTTGCACTTCGAGAACGCGCACCTTGACATTGGGAACGCGCTCGGCCGAATTGCCGGTATCGCTGGCCGCTGCTTCGTCCGTTCCTGGCCGCGGCGCCAACACGACGAGTGTCCCGATGACAATGATCCCCAAACAGACAACGGCG
>JAHDWY010000660.1 GCA_023384315.1 Candidatus Hydrogenedentota bacterium
CGCAACCGTCATTGACAAGGTCCTCGACCTGCTTGGCGTACTCACTGAGATCGTTTCCCACGGGAGCGGTTGGGCAGATGATCCACTGGATCTTTCCGCCTCTATCGACGCGATAGGTGCGGAGCGTTTCGAGTACGTGCGGTACGGTGTGGATGACGAGCGTGTTGATGCCGTTCTGCTCGGCGACCGCGAGGGTTTCGATGATCTTTTCGTCGGTGTTGTAATGGGCCGCGAGGTTGTAGACGTACTTGAGGTCGCGGCTATGCGTGAAGTGGGTCAGCAGATTGCCCCCGAGCAGGAGACGGCTGACTTGCATGTCGCCGATCTGGCCGTTGGGTAAGGATGCGGGCGCAACGGCGGGTGTGTCCTGCGCACTCGCCGCGCTTCCGCCCGATTGCATTGCGAGCGCCATGGCGGCGGGGGCGGTGAGTGCGCTTTTTACGAAGGTTCGTCGGTCGGTTTTGTGTGACATCGCATGTCCCCCAATTCATCGCGCTCTATCCAACGCAGGTTGGATTCACGCAGGCGGGTATAGTGAGGTCCCCACCGTCTCTGGCCGAATTCCCCCATCTGGACCTTCCGGCGGCCAATCCGAATTGGTCTAATGAAATCATAGAACTGTACGGCAAGGGTGTCAAGGACGTGACTCGATGGTTACAAACCGGAGCGCAACCTTGCTAACCGCTTCTACCGTTTGTCGTAAACATTCAGGAATTCATCGCGGGTAATTCCCGACTGCCGCAGGATCGTCCGGAGCGTTGCACCTTTAATCTTGCGGTGGTTTGGCAATGTGAGCGGAGTTCGGGTCCCGTCTTCGTTCTCACGGATCATCGCAATGTGGTTCTTTTCCCTGACCAACACAAACCCAAGCTCCTGTAAAGCCTTGATCACCTAATCCTTGGGCGCGTCGACTGGGAATGGCGGCATCAGACGGTTACCCCGGTTTCCGCTATGAAGACTTCCTGTGCCAGATCTTCTACCTCGAGTACGTCCTGCCCAAACGTCTCTATATGAAAGGCTATTGCGGAACTTATGTCAGCCAGCGCATCCTCGTAGGTGTCACCTTGTCCGACAACTATTCCCTTTAGTCCAACAGGATAGGCGACGTAACCTTCTGGATGCTTTTCAACAATGATTTTGATCTGCTTCTGCATAGCCGTTCTCCGGGGTGAGGCACGCCGAGTTCTATGGATATTCTACCTGAATCGGCGGTACTTCAGCATCCCCTCGCAGGCCGATGTCTCCCGTGCGACACCCGTTCCGGTCCACATGCTCGGGTCCATGGAACCGACGGCAACACGACGACGCTTTTTGTACTACTAGTTGCAGAATCGTTTTGAACAGTCAACGCGGCTGGAAGCTGCGTCTAGGGGGCGATAGACTGGGTCTGAAGAAGCGCGGGTTAACCTGCATAGGGGAGGAACATGAAGGCAATCGTTTATACCGAGTACGGAGCGCCGGACGTGTTGTCCCTTCGCGAAGTGGAGAAGCCGGTTCCCGGGGACGGGGAGGTGCTGGTC
Source organism: Candidatus Hydrogenedentota bacterium (assembly GCA_023384315.1). Classification (GTDB taxonomy): domain Bacteria; phylum Hydrogenedentota; class Hydrogenedentia; order Hydrogenedentales; family SLHB01; genus JAHDWY01. Next base: position 1,521 of record JAHDWY010000660.1, read on the forward strand.
CGGGTGCATGCGACGACGGTCACGGCGACGGACTGTATCTTTCGACGGGGCGACCGGTTATTTGTGCGGTCGTTTACGGGCTTGCTGAGACCTAAGAACACGACGCCGGGGGATGTTTTTGCGGGTGTGGTAGAGGACGCCGGGAAGAATGTGCGTGCGTTCACGGTTGGCGAGGCCGTGTACGGAACGACATACGGCGGATTCGGGGCGCATGCGGAGTACCTTTGTGTGGCTGAGGGCGGGACGCTCGCGCCGAAACCTGCGAATGTGTCGTATGGTGAGGCGGCGGCGGTGTGCGATGGCGCGTTGACGGCGCTGCCTTTTCTTCGTGACACGGGCAACATCCAGCCAGGGCAGAAAGTGCTGATTATCGGCGCGTCGGGTGGCATCGGCACCTTTGCGGTGCAACTTGCGAAGCATTTCGGCGCGGAGGTCACGGGCGTGTGCAGTACGGGCAATGTGGACCTGGTGAAATCACTGGGCGCGGATATCGTCATTGATTATTTGCGGGAGGATTTCACTGAGCAGGCGGGGCGCTACGATCTTATCTTCGATACCGTGGGTAAGGCGGCGTTCAGCCGGAGCAAAGGGGCGCTGAAGCCGAATGGGGTCTTTCTGGAAGCGGCGTTTGTGCCGTCGACGATTGTAAAGTCGTTTTGGACGTCGATGTTTGGAAAGAAGAAGTTGAAGATCGCGGCCACGGGTTTGCGTCCGGCGAGTGAGCGCGTCAAGGACCTTCAATTCTTGAAGGGGCTTGTTGAAGCGGGGACTCTTCGGACGGTGGTGGATCGCCGGTATCGATTTAACGAGATGGTTGAGGCCCACCGGTATGTGGACACAGGACACAAGAAGGGGAACGTCGTGATTGAGTTGGATGTTGAGTAAACAACCGGTATTGATTCCCCGGACATCTCGTGGAGATTGTGTCAAGGAGAACCCGGGAATCCGTTCTCCAAATTCAGTCGGATCTCTCTTTCGCCCCGTCCGGGGCTGGCAGATTGGAGGGCGGGCCGTCCCAGGGTTCCGCTCGTGCCTCGCTCCACCCTGGGCTACAATCCTCCGCCCCTCCTGGGCTAATACGGATAATCGTACGCGGCATTTCCTGAGGGCGTAAACTATCCGCCTCTCCGGCGATGGCTGGCGTATGGAATGTGGCAGGAGTTTCAGTGGATCCCGCCGAAACCGCAGCGCCTGGGGTCTATCAGACAAGCGCGCGCAGAAACTCGACGCTCTTCTTTATATTTTCGTCGGAGCCGTAGCATTCGAGGGAGACTACGCCGTCCCAGTTGGTTTCCGCCAGGAATGCCAGGCAGTTCTTGATGGTGTCCGCGTTGACGCCGCCGCCGATGGGGACTTCGCTGCAGGCGATGCCGGTGTCTTCACCGCGCGCGGCGGCGGCGAGGCCTTCGCTGACGTCTTTGATGTGGCAATGGGACACGAAGGGGCGGA
>JAHDWY010000661.1 GCA_023384315.1 Candidatus Hydrogenedentota bacterium
TGAGCCCGCGGTCTTCGAGGTAGCGGTTAAACCGCGCCTGATAAATCGCCATGATGGGACCCAAACCCATGGATACCGTCGGGAACTGCCAGAAATCCGGCATCAGCCACGGGTGCGGATACGAGGAAAGGCCGCCGCCGGGCTGCAGTTCCGCCCGGAAATTCTCGAGCTGCTCGTTGCTCAACCGGCCTTCAAGAAACGCGCGGGAGTAAATCCCGGGTGCGGCATGCCCCTGGAAATACACCTGGTCGCCGTTGTGGTTTTTGCCGGTCCCTTTGAAGAAGTGGTTGAATCCGACTTCGTAAAGCGTCGCGGCCGAAGCGAAGGTCGAAATGTGTCCGCCGATGCCGCTCTCTTCCCGGTTGGCCCGCACAACCATGGCCATGGCGTTCCATCGGATGATGCTCTTGATGCGCCGTTCGATCTCCCGGCTGCCGGGATAGGTCGGCTGGTCCTCGGGGCGGATGGTATTGACGTACGGAGTATTCGCCGTAAAGGGCAGCTTTACCCCGGCTGCCTGCGCCCGGATCTGCAATTGACGCAGGATGTGAATGACCCGTTCGGGGCCCTCGTTTTCGATCACATAATTAAGAGACTGGAGCCACTCGCGCGTCTCCGCCTCGATAATCTCGTCTACGTCATATTCTTGTACGTTGGCTTCCACGATTCTCTCACCTTATCTGGGGATGGGGATACACCCGAGGCCGGGCGCAACCCGTAATTGCCCGAAAAACGCGCCCACGGGCCTGCCTCCAGTCGCCGGAAAACGGACCCGGAACATCGCCCGCGCTCGGTACTTGAATCTCCTCGCGCACCTTCCAACAGAATCATTTACGCTCGGAACACGATATTGTATGCCAGCCCTTAGGCGCCATTCAAGCCGACGCCAGGGTCTACCCGGATCAATACTTTGCATTGACAACGCCGGATTCCGGCAGAATATGCCCGAACCCCACCTGCGATAGCTACCCGTTTAGCAGCGCCATCATTTCTTCCGGATACCGGAGACCCGCCGCGACCCCCTTCGGCGCCACTTCGTCGAGGCGTTTCAGATCGACATCCGTCAACTCCACGTCCGCCGCGCCTGCGTTCTGCTCCAGGTACGACCGCCGCTTCGTGCCGGGGATGGGGATGATGTCATCTCCTTGCGCCAGCACCCAGGCCAACGCGAGCTGGGCCGCGGTACACGCCTTCTCGTCCGCCATGGATTCCACGTGCTTCACGAGGTCGAGGTTGCGCTGGAAGTTCTCGCCCTGGAACCGGGGCGCGTGCCGACGATAATCGTCCTCCGCGAGATCCTCATACTTTTTGATCTGTCCCGTCAGAAATCCACGCCCCAAGGGACTGTAGGCAACAAAAGCCACGCCAAGGCCGCGAACTGCCCCGAGAATCTCGTCCTCCGGCTCGCGGCTCCAGAGGGAGTACTCGGTCTGCAACGCGGCGATGGGATGCACCGCGCTGGCCCGCCGGACCGTCGCCGGAGCGGCTTCTGATAATCCCAAGTGCTTCACTTTGCCGGCTTGGACCAGCTCCGACATGGCGCCGACCGTGTCTTCGATAGGCACTTCGGGATCGACCCGGTGCTGGTAATAAAGATCGATGGTGTCGATGCCTAAACGTTTCAAACTCGCATCGCAGGCTTGCCGCACATACTCCGGCTTGCCCGACACCCCCCGAAACTGGGCGTCCGCCGAGCGGACCACGCCAAACTTGGTCGCGAGCACGACTTGGTCGCGACGGTCGCGGATGGCCTTGCCAACAAGTTCCTCGTTGGCCCCTACTCCATACATATCCGCCGTATCGAGAAAGTTGATGCCCAATTCCAGCGCGCGATGGATAGTGGCGATCGATTCGGCCTCGTCACCAGGACCGTAAAACTCGGACATCCCCATGCACCCGAGACCAATCGCGGAGACCATGGGGCCGTCTTTTCCAAGTCGTCGTTGCTTCATAGCCGTTCTCCTTGTATTGTGAGGCGCACTTCTTCGCTGAGACCAGAAGGGCGAAGGGCGGGATGTGCGAGGTTACCGCTCTCACCATGGAAGATGGATGTCTGGTAAAGCAAGAAGCGGCAACCCAATCTCACGTCGTGCCGGGGCCGATGATTGCCTAATCGCCGTGAACAACGAGTCTCAAAGGGAGTGAATCCATGAGCCGGAACTACGTTGCCGTAATCACTGTGTTGGTGTTCGTTTTGCTAGTGGGCGTGGCGCAAGCCCACGTTCAAGTTCTGGTCCCGAAGACCATTGACGGCGCTAAACTCGAAATCAGTATCCGGTGGGTCGGGCATGCCAGCGACAACGGCCCCATACTCAATATGGGTCGTCCCAAAGCCTTGGGCACGCTGATCAACGGGAAACGGTTGGACCTGTCAGAGTCCCTTGACGTCACCTCGGCCAGCGGCGGCGATACGTATTCGGCCACACTCGAAATTTCCGAACCCGGAGCGCATGTAATCTTTCTCGAACCCAGCCCCTACTGGGACGCCAAGGAGAATGTCGCCATCACGCACTACACCAAGGTCATCGTCGATTCGACCGCGGCCAAGCTGCCCACGGACTCCGAACTGGGCTGGGAGAACTGGGAAGGCTGGGATGCCCTGGTGGGGTTCCCGGTGGAAATTGCCCCATTGGTTCAGCCGACCTCGCTATGGACCGGAAGCGTCTTCCGGGGCGTCGTCCTGCGGCACGGAGAACCTGCTCCAGACGCCCGCATTGAAGTCGAATATTTCGACCAGAACGACGAGGTGACTATACCGTCGAATGCGTACAAGACGCAGATTCTGAAGACGGGCAGCAGCGGAGAGTTTTCTTTTGTCCCCGTGCGCGAAGGGTGGTGGGCCTTGACCGCGCTGCCCGAAATGGAAGAGAAAGCAAAATCGCCGGACGGCACGGAAGTAGACGCCGAGATCGGCGGCGTGCTCTGGGTCTATGTCAAGAATATCGACTAACAGTTTTCGCAATCAT
>JAHDWY010000662.1 GCA_023384315.1 Candidatus Hydrogenedentota bacterium
TACCCGACCTCGTCGTGCTTGACCTTATGTTACCCGGGCTGGACGGGCTCGAGGTTTGTACGCTGCTCAAGAACGACCCCAAGACGAGCGAGGCGGCCATTATCATGCTAACGGCCCGTGGTGAGGAGGCCGACGTCGTGCGGGGTCTTGAACTCGGCGCGGATGACTATATTACCAAGCCCTTCAGTCCCCGCATTCTGCTCGCCCGAATCAAAGCCGTGCTCCGCCGCCGGGAAACAGAGGCCCTCGAAAAGTCGTCGGTCCTTCGCGTTCACGATCTTGTAATCCATCCCGGACGGCACGAACTGCTTGTCCAGGGGCAGCCAATCGATTTAACCTATACCGAGTTTCGTGTGTTGTACTGCCTCGCGCGGCGGCCAGGGTGGGTATTCACCCGCTCCCAGATAGTCGATTCGGTCCGCGGGGCCGGATACGCCGTTACCGACCGCGCGGTGGACGTGCAGATCGTGGGCCTTCGCAAGAAGCTGGGAGAACGCGGCAACTACATCGAAACCGTGCGCGGCGTCGGATATCGACTGAAGGAGTAAGTGCCGTTGCCCAGAAAGCGGCTCATCTGGCAGATCTTTCCGCTCTTCGTCTTCGTTGCCGCCGGCTCACTGGTGCTCGCCGCCTTCTACGCAACCCAAACCGTTGGGCAGATTTACCAGTCTCAGCGACGGGCAGAACTCGAAGCCCGCGCGAAGCTCATCGCACCTGTGATCAGCGGCGCGCTGTACACGGAATCGACGGAGGATCTCAACGAACTCTGTGCCCAGCTCGGCGCGGCTGCCTCCGCGCGAGTGACGATAATCCTGCCCTCGGGCACGGTGCTGGCCGATTCCGCCCATGACAGCGAAACGATGGACAACCACGCCGACCGTCCCGAAGTCATCGAAGCCCTGTCCGGCCAGAGTGGCAACTCAACGCGCTACAGCTATACCCTTCGGACCGACCTCACGTACGTGGCGCTTCCCATCTATCAAAAGGAAGAAATCGCCGGGGTCGTCCGTATCGCCGTACCCGAACCCAACATTCGCTCCGCCATCCGGTCGACGTACGTCGAAGTGGCCACGGGAATCGCGCTCGTCGGTCTGGTGGTTGCGGCACTGAGTCTCATCGCGACCCGCTCCGTGACGCGTCCCGTGGACCTCTTGCGCCGTGGCGCGGAACGCTTCGCCAATGGCGATCTGGCCACGCGGCTTGTAGTATCGAATACGGTTGAACTTGGGCTGCTCGCCAACACCATGAACACCATGGCCGTTCAATTAGAGGATCGCATCCACACGGTCGAACGCCATCGCAACGAACTCCAGGCGGTGCTCTCGAGCATGGTGGAGGGCGTAATCGCCTTCGATTCCGATGAGCGTGTCATCAGCCTGAATCAAGCCGCGGCGGACATCTTCAACGTCCCCCAGGAGCAGGCCGTGGGCCGGGTCATCCACGAAGTCTTTCGAAATGTCGACCTTCAGAGATTCGTCGCTTCCATCCTGGCAACCGGCGGATCTCAGATTGGGAGCATCGTGCTGAAGCACCGCGCCGAAGAGCACCTGCAACTCCAGGGTGCCGCCCTTCACGACGCTCAAGGCAAACGCATTGGCGGCCTCATCGTGCTGCACGATATTACCCGTCTTCACAAGCTAGAAACGGCGCGACGGGACTTCGTATCCAACGTATCCCACGAGTTGAAGACCCCCATCACCGCAATCAAAGGTTATGTCGAGACCTTGTTGGATGGCGCCCTGGACGACCCGGAGGCGTCCCGGAAGTTCCTCGGGATCATCGGGAAACAGGCTGAACGTTTGACCGCGCTCATTGAAGATCTTCTGCGTCTCAGCCGGCTCGAACAAGACGCCGAACAAGCGCGATTACCGTTGGAGTTCGGCCCCATTAGGGACGTCATCGAACGCGCCGTGCAAGCCTGCGACCCCACGATCGCTGCAAAGCGAATGAACGTTCAGGTTACGTGCGATCCCGGTATCCGTACCCGCATCAACGCGCCGCTCCTGCAACTGGCCATCGAAAACCTCTTGGAGAACGCAACCAAATACAGCGAAGAAGGTACGAATATCCGCATTGAAGTGAACCGTGAACCCCAAAACGTCTTGATCGCGATCACCGACCAGGGTTGCGGCATCGAGCAGGAACACCTCACGCGAATCTTCGAACGGTTCTATCGCGTTGATAAGGCACGCAGCAGAAAGCTGGGCGGCACCGGGCTTGGACTCGCCATCGTAAAACACATCGTGCGCGTCCACGGCGGTCAGGTTTCGGTCGATAGCATCCCCAACAAGGGGAGCACCTTCCGCATCAGCCTTCCTGCCGGCACAGTGGCTGAAACTTCTGCCAATCCCGGCTCGAACTAATCCACTCTTCTCCACATCCTAACGTTCCCCTAACATCGATCTCATATGATCCACAAGCCGAGTACGGCCACCACCTGAACCCAGCGGAAGGACCAAAATGAACGTGAGAAAAATGTGCAAGCCACTTCTATTCCTCGTCCTGGGGACATTCACCGCACTAACCATGAGTTGTGGTTCATCTCCTGAAGGCGCTTCCGAATCGGACCAGAGCATCATGATCAAAGGCTCCGATACGATGCTGCACCTGATAACGGCTTGGGCAGACGCTTACATGAGTCAACATCCGGAAGTCTCGATTTCCGTTACCGGCGGCGGGTCGGGCACCGGTATCGCCGCCTTGCTCAATGGCACGACCGACCTCTGCGCGTCATCCCGTGAAGTGAAGGACGAAGAAATTAAACTGGCCCAGCAAAAGGGACTCAGTCTGAACGTGGTCCCCGTCGCCCGCGACGCCATTACGGTCATCGTCAATCCCCAGAATCCTGTAAGCGAACTGACCGTCGAACAACTGAAGAAAATCTACACCGGCGCCTACAAGACTTGGGACCAGGTTGGAGGTCCCGCGGAACCCATCGTCGTGCTCTCCCGCGAATCCAGTTCC
>JAHDWY010000663.1:0-1412 GCA_023384315.1 Candidatus Hydrogenedentota bacterium
GGGGTAACTTCCACCTGTACCTCCATCTGGTCCAACGTGCCGTCGTTGGTGAGCACAATCTGGTAGTGGGGCAGGGTGCCTTCCACGGCGAGCAAGGCTGTTTCGATCTGCGAGGGAAAGACGTTCACCCCCCGGATGATCAGCATGTCGTCGCTGCGCCGGCTGATGCGCCGGATGCGGCGAATGGTCCGGCCGCAGGGGCACGGTTCCGGATGGATGGCCGTGATGTCGCGGGTGCGGTAGCGGATCATCGGCATGGCCCGCTTGCTGAGGGTGGTCAACACGAGTTCGCCTTCTTCGCCGTCCGGCAGGGGTTCCAGCGTTTCCGGATCGAGAATCTCGGGGTAGAAGAAATCTTCAAAGATGTGCAGGCCGTCCTGGCAATAGCATTCCGCGCCGACGCCAGGGCCGATGATTTCGGATAGTCCGTAGATATCGTATGCCTTGATGCCGGACTCCGCCTCGATGCGTTGGCGCATGCCTTCCGTCCACGGCTCGGCGCCGAACACGCCGACCTTCAATGGCAGCGTGTGCATGTTCATGCCAAGCTCGCCGGCGCGCTCGATGAGACGAAGGAAGTAGCTGGGCGTGCAGCATATGGCGGTAACGTTGAAGTCGCGCAGCACCGTCAATTGACGATCCGTATTGCCCCCGGAGGTCGGAATCACGGTGGCGCCAAGCGCTTCCGCGCCGTAATGGGCGCCAAGGCCGCCGGTGAAAAGCCCGTAGCCGTAAGAGTTCTGAATGACGTCCCCGTGATGCAGACCGTATGCCGCGAATGCGCGGACCATGACGTTCGACCAGACCTCCACGTCCTCGCGCGTGTACCCGACCACGATGGGTTTCCCCGTGGTTCCACTCGACGCGTGAAGCCGCACGATCTCCTCCATGGGACTGGCAAAGAGACCGAAGGGATAGGTGTCGCGCAAATCGTTTTTGACGTAGAGCGGAAGTTGCGCAATGTCGCCGAGTTCCGTAAGGTCGTCGGGGTTCAGCCCGCGCTCCTGCATCCTGCTTCGAAATAGACCGACGTGCTCGTAGGCACGGGCTACCGTCGCGCGCAGCCGGTCCAATTGAAGCGCTCGCAGTTGTTCCGCGGCGAGAAAATCCGGCCCGCTCAGCGGGTGAAATCGCTGCGCCGCTTCCATCGTCAAGGTCTTCATCGTCATGGGCCCCCCAACCCGGTCTCTATCCGCTCAATACCATATCATGCGAAACGGCGTCCCAGTCGAAAAACTTCGAGGTTCTGGGCCTGGGTATGCCGAGGGACGTGCGCGGCGATCGCCCCCTCCCAATGATCCGGCTCGAGATCGAGGTGAACGCTCAGCATGCCGAGAATCGCCACATTGAAGTTGCGGGACGTCAGCGGCAGATCGCGGTCGTCCAGCTCGTTCATGGGACCGTGGATGACG
>JAHDWY010000663.1:1422-2959 GCA_023384315.1 Candidatus Hydrogenedentota bacterium
GGGGCGTGATGAGGATCCCCTTGGGGCGCAAGACGTAGCGATTGTGCTCGACCTGGCTCTCGTCCAAGGCGACCAGGAAATCCGCTTCGCCCTCGGGCACCATAGGGCTGAACACTTGCTGCCCGTACCGGATGTCGCTGGTGACCGATCCGCCGCGCTGGCTCATGCCGTGAATCTCGCTCTTCTTTACGTCGTGGCCGGCGCGAAACGCGCAGGCGGCAAGGATGTCGGACGCCTTGATGACGCCCATTCCCCCCAATCCTGCGATGACCACGTTGGTGACTGAATGCATACGCGATTCCTATTTCATTAACCGGCACGGTTGCCGCATCACGATTACGGAAAGCTCGTCTTTCGCCATGGCGGCCGCGAGGGCCTGTTCCAGTGCGCGCCCGTATTCGACCACCTCCACGTGGTCCACCCCCATCGCCCGCACCACGTCCTCCGGCAGGATCTGCTTTGCGGACCCGTGATTCAGCGCGTGGCCCGTTCCTGGGTGCTCCTGCAAGCCCGTCATGGCCGTGGTACCATTATCGAGGATAAGTACCACGTGTCCGGTCCGTGGCGGATTGTAGACCATCTCTGCGATGCCGGTGAGTCCGGAGTGAAAGAAGGTGCTATCGCCGATGACGCTGACGACGCGCCGCGCGTCTTCGTCGCGCAGGGCATGGCGCAGTCCCAATCCGATCCCGATGCTGGCGCCCATGCAAAGTTGGGTGTCCATGGCTTCGTAGGGCGACAAGGCGCCTAAGGTGTAACACCCGATATCTCCGGAAACGATGCAATTCAGCCGATCCAGCACGTTGAAGGACATGCGGTGCGGGCATCCCGCGCAGAGTTCGGGCGGTTTACCCCCGGCGTGGACGGGCTCCGTACTGTCATCCGCGCGAATGATGCGCCGCACTCGTTCTACCGTGAGTTCTCCAAACCGGTATTGCTCCGGCTTATCCTCGACGGAAATTCCTGCCGTTCTCAGATTCTCGACGAGATAGGGGTCGCCTTCCTCTACCACAACGCAGCGTTCCACCGATTCGACAAAGTCACGGATGGTGTTTAGCGGGAGTGGGTAGGTCGTGCCTAACTTGAGTACTTTCGTCGTGGGAATCGCTTCCCGAACATGCATGAACGCGATTCCGGAGGTGATAACCCCCAGGGCTGAATCGCCGTCGATGACACGGTTCAGAGGCGACGATTCGTTTAACTTCTGAATGTCGCGCAACCGTTGCCGCAACCGCTTGTGGGCTGGCCGGGCATGGGCCGGAATCATAACCCGGCGCCGGATGTCACGCCTGAAATCGGTGTCCGGTCCCGGAAAACGCTCGGCGCGGAATCGAACGAGGGACTTGGAGTGGCAAATGCGGGTCGTTACGCGCAGCAGCACCGGAAGCTGCGACTGCGCGGATAGGCGCAATGCCTCCCAAGTGAAGTCATAGGCTTCCTGCGCGTCGCTTGGTTCCAGCATGGGGACGCCCGCCGCCGCGGCATACCGGCGATTGTCTTGTTCGTTCTGACTGGAGGACATGCCGGGATCGTCGGC
>JAHDWY010000664.1 GCA_023384315.1 Candidatus Hydrogenedentota bacterium
GAGCCGGCTGATATCGCCAATCCCGGGCGCTTCAACCTTGATCACGTCCGCGCCGAAATCGGCCATTACCGCGCCCGCAGACGGCACGAGGACCATCGTCGCGACTTCGATGACGCGGATTCCGTCCAGTATTGCTTTCGGCTCTCCCATACTATTCTCCCCCCCACGCTTCCCACGTCTAAGTTTGATCCGCGGATGGCGCCAATCCAAAGCAATTGGATCTATCCGGGCATTCGACCAGAGCAGCCAGCCGCAAATCAACTGGAATCGGAGTGGGCGCGCCGCCGGCACCCTGACCCCTGCACGTGTTGACATTCTGGCTTTCCCGGCCCTACGCTGGCCTTCGCGCAAGGCGACACGTCAGATCTTACCGTCGACGACGAAACACGACCGCCGCAACGTGCGGTCTGGAGGAGTTGTCCTATGCCTCGCCTTTTCACCATAGCACTCTTACTGGTCGTTGCCTTCCCAGCGATGGTTCTGGCTCAACTTACTGCGGATTCGCCGCTGCGGACGCAAATCGAGGCTACCGTCGTATCGGATCTCCCATCGCTTCGCGAACTATACGAACATCTTCACGCCAATCCGGAATTGTCGTTCCAGGAAAAAGAAACGAGCGCTCGCATCGCAAATGAAATGGAATCGCTTGGGTACGACGTGACGACCGGCGTCGGCGGGCACGGCGTTGTCGCGGTGCTCCGCAACGGCGAAGGGCCGTCCGTTATGGTGCGCGCGGATATGGACGCGCTTCCGGTCCAGGAGGAAACGGGTCTGCCCTACGCCAGCGCCGTAACCGCCACGGACGATCAAGGCAACGAAGTCCCGGTCATGCACGCGTGCGGGCACGATATCCATATGACGGTCTTCGTGGGCACGGCCAAAGTGTTGACGGAACTCCGCGAATCCTGGCGCGGAACCCTCGTCATGATCGCCCAACCAGCGGAAGAACGCGGGGCCGGCGCGAAGGCCATGCTCGACGATGGGTTGTACACCCGCTTCCCGCGCCCTGATTACGCGCTCGCCCTTCACGTCAAAAACGACCTCGAAACGGGCAAGATCAACTACGTCAAAGAGTACGCATGCGCGAATGTCGATATGGTGGACTTGACCATACGGGGGATCGGCGGTCACGGCGCCTATCCGCACCAGACGAAAGACCCCATCGTGGTTGCGGCGGAGGTGATCGTCGCATTGCAGACGATTGTGAGCCGGGAACAGGACCCGATCGATCCCGCTGTCGTAACGGTCGGCTCGATCCACGCCGGTGCCAAGCACAACATCATCCCCGAAGAAGCGCGGCTCCAACTGACCGTGCGCACCTACTCCGACGAGACGCGCGAACGTGTCCTCGCATCCATTGAACGCATCGCGACGAACGTGGCTCAGGCAGCGGGAGTCCCCGACGATTTACTGCCCACCATGGACATCCGCGATGAGTATACCCCCGCCCTCTACAATGATCCGGCTCTAGTGGATACTTCGGTGCGCGCCATCGGGATCATGATTGGCGAGGACAACGTGGTGGAAGGTAAACCGACCATGGGTGGCGAAGACTTTGGCCGTTACGGGCGCGAAGAACCCCCCGTGCCAATCTTCATGTTCGGTCTCGGAACTATTCCCTCAGAGCGGCTCGCGGACTACGAGGCTAGCGGGCAACTTCCGCCTTCCCTTCATTCCAGCCGGTTCCAGCCCGAACCCGGCCCCACGATCGCCACCGGCGTCAAAGCCATGACCGCCGCGGTATTGAATCTTCTGGTTCCATAATAGCAGGGCATTGCGAACCTGGTTACGTGTCGCTCTCGTCTTGCTCGAGGAAACGCACGCCGCCCAGGTTATTCATCTGCTTCAGAATCCAGGCTTGCCTCTCGCGCATGTACGCGGTCGGCTTGCGCGGATCGCGCGTGAGCGGGCTGGGGAGAATGGACGCAAGCAAGGCCGCCTGTTCGGGCGTCAGGTCCGAAGCCGACGTGTGGAAGTATTTCTGCGCCGCGCTTTCGACGCCGTAAATCCCCGGCCCCAGTTCCGCCACGTTGACGTACACTTCCAGGATCCGTTGCTTCGGCCAGAGGGCCTCGATAAGCACCGTAAAGTACGCCTCGATTCCTTTCCGCCAAAAAGACCGGATGGGCCACAGAAATACATTCTTCTCGGTCTGTTGGCTTAAGGTAATCGCGCCGCGGAGTTGCCCGTCATTCAAGCGCTCTTCAATCGCGTTTCGAATCTCCTTGACGTCGAAACCGTGATGATCGTAGAACCGCTGATCTTCCGCGGCCAGGACCGCCAGAAGCAGGTGTGGTGAGATGTCCTCGTAGTCGCACCACTCCTTGTCAATGGGGAGCCCGTCTCCAAAATGACGGATGATCATCAATCCAGTAACCGGCGGATTGATGAAGCGATACCCCGCGGCCATAACCACGGTCATGAGCAGCAGGAGAACCGCGCACTTCCAGAAGATCGAGAATCCCCTGCGTATCCACCTTCGCAGGAGTCCTGTCCAGGATGTAGATTCCGTTCCACGCCACGGAGATCGTGTGGCGGGTGCTTTCTTACGAACCGCTCTCTTCGCCGGCGATGCGCCTCGCCGTTCGCCCGAGGCCGGGGCTTTCTTTCGTCGGGACGGGGTTGGCGCTTTCTTGCCGGTACGGCTCACAACGCGGTCAGATCCCGGCTACCACTGGTAGTTCCATTGCACCGGCCACTTGGGGCAGTCCGCCGTGCCGTAGAACTTGCCTGTGCCCGAATCGAGCAAGGTAACATGCCGCCAGCCTGGTTTCTCCTGGTAACTCGCCCAATAGCCGGTATTTGGTTTGACCCGGCCGCTGTGAAACTGTTTGGACTTGAGTTGAAACCACTTCATCAACTCCTGCGCCCGCACCGGCCGTCCCTCGCTGCAGCGCACAGAAAATAATGGCGAAGTCAGAAGCTCTGTATACCCCGCTTCAATAAACGCGTTGGAGAG
>JAHDWY010000665.1:0-2715 GCA_023384315.1 Candidatus Hydrogenedentota bacterium
AGATTCTCAAGGCCGGCATCACGTGGGACCGCTTTACCGCGGGCGATCCCGATACCTTCAACTGCAACAAGAGCATGTCGCCGGAACTCCAGAAGAAGCTGTTCCTAAAGCTCAGCGCGCGCCAGGCATTCCGCAACTACACCTGGCCCGAGATGGTCAAGCGCGCCATCCGCAATCCCCGCCACGCCATCCACGTCGTCTCGAACATGGTCTAAGGTAGGCAGGGAATCATCCCCGACCTACAAAAGAGCATGGCCGCGACGCCCAGCGGCATCGCGGCCATGAGACGAAACCGTATTCGATTTACAGCGACTCGAAGCTTTTCTGGAACGGGGTCCGGTCGTCGACGACGAGTTGCTTCTTGGCCAGGAGTTCGAGCTTTTCTTCGAAGCCTTCTGTGCGCGACGCGAAGATTTGGGCCTCCACGTTGCTGCGTGCGGCTTCATCGCGAATATCGAGGAACTGGTAATCGGGCGAACCCAAGGCCGACGTGCTCTGATACACGCCCACATGCTCGCCGTCCAACGTGCGGTAATAAACACCCCAGTTGCCGTTCATCACGCATTCAGCCCAACTCATCGTTGTGGTTCCAAAGCGATCCGTGACCGGAAGGCGTGCGAAGAAGTACTCCCGCGACCGGGCAATTTCCAACTCTTGGACGTAAAGCGCCGTGTAGGCATCGAGCAACGGCGAATCGACCCAGTTCATTTCCTGGGCGCGCTGTTTCAGGTTTGCCACGGCAGCCATACGCGATTCACGCGAGTACTTCTCGGGTGCCAGCGGGCTGGCTTCGCTGACCAGAATCTCAAGACGCTCGATATTGCTTTCCAGCGTTTCTTTCGTAATCATTCGGCGCGTGTTGGCATCTTCGAGTTGCCCCGTAAGCCCTTCCAACCGGGTGACCTCGGCTTCCAAGCCGTCCTTGCGCGCACGGGTAATGGCGGTCTCGTTCACGAGCCGTTCAAAATCATCCTGCGCTTGTACGAAATCCGCGTTGGTCGCCTCCAATTCGGCCTTCGCGCTATCCAGTTCGGCCGAGACCGTAGTGTACAAGGCCTGCGCAGTCTCCAGTTGCGCACTGCTTTCAGCAATCTGGGCTTCCAGCTCTGCTTCCTGGGCCCGGAGTTCGTTGATTGTCTCTTCGGAGAGAGGCGCTTCGGTGGTCCGTCCCTGCAATTCCCGGTTCTGCGCCTGCAACCGGGTTACCTCGCCCCGTAACTGTTCTGCTTCCGTCGCAGCCGGGTTCGGCATTCCCGGTACATAAGGTCCAGCAAAGATACCGCCGATCAAACCGAGGATGAGCGCGGCGATGCCAATTAGAATTCCCTTGCCGCCGCCGCCCTTGCCGGATTTCGCGGCAACCTGGGGTGTGGGAGGAGGCGTCATTGCGGTCGGCGCGGCCGTATCCGGACCGAAATCCGGTACCGGCGTGCCCTGGTCGAAACCGCGGCCACCGCCGCTGCCGAAGGCGTCCGCGTCAAATCCTTGGTTTTGATCCGCACCGAACATGGGAGTCTCCATCGCCTGGGTCGGTGCGGACGTGTCCGCTGCGGCGCTGAAACCACCGGAGCCGCCAAACGCACTGTCGAAGAGGGGAGTGTCGATATCCGACTCAGGGCCGGGAGGTGCGACTTCAGGAGTCTCCGGCGTGAAATCGCTATCGGCCGAAAGGTCTTGGAATCCCGTTCCTGACGGAGTATCCAACCCGCTGTCCGAGGACGGCGTACCAAAAACCGGAGTGCTGCCGTATTCGGGGGCAGGCGGTCGAATTGCTCCGCCGGTCGGCTGTGGTGTCTCCACGGGGATATCGCTGATTGGAGGGAGTCCCCCGGCGGAGTGACCGCTTTCGTCGGAGTCGATTGAACTCAATGGCGGCAAACCGCTGTCGAATCCGCCTCCGGCCGACGATTCGAAATCGCTCAGCGGTGGAAGATTCCCCAAGCCGCTGTCGCCGGACCCAAAATCCGAATCGCCAGAATCCGCGGTACCGAATCCATCGGTTTCGTTATCCTGGTCGTCGGAGCCACCATGCTGGTTGCGGCCTTTATCGTCAGCCATCGAAACCACCTCCATCTATTGTAGAAACTTGGAGTTAACCGCTGTTTTCGTCCCGTCATTCTAACACGGGGTATGGGGACTGTCAAGAAAACCCTACCCCAATGAAAGCGCCCGCACGGTAGCGCCAGAACGACGCAAGTTCAGCTTTTCCGGTCACCTAAGGGAAGCCCGTCCTCGATAAGGTTCAGTCACCCAGAGGCTTACTAATTCTGCGAAATCACCCCAAAAACTATGCCGGAATCAGACCCATTCTTCCTCATGGCATGACCACGCCGATCGTCAGCAGGAGATTGGCGTAAATGCGCTGTTCTCCGGTGACGACCTGCAAACAGGTTTCCGGGCCGGAAGCTTCCTCATAGAACTCGAATCGGCCAAACCTCGTTAGATCAATCTCGGGCAGCATCCGCTGGAACTCCGAGAAGATCTGCGGCTCCGGGCCGTCCTCGGGTTCCATGACCGCCGCGTCCTCGACGGGCACAGCCGTGAGCAATATGCCCAATACATCCGTCACCGTCACAAGACCCGGGGCAAGGTTCAAATAGATAAGCGACGCGTTCTCACCCAGGCACGTGCTCGCCGGATAATTCCCGTCTGTAATGAGAATGCGAGGAAGACTTCTACCTCGATTTACTCTTTTACCACCGTAAGCTGAAACGG
>JAHDWY010000665.1:2725-2952 GCA_023384315.1 Candidatus Hydrogenedentota bacterium
AGATCCGTGGCCTGCAGCGGCGATGGCTTCCAGGATCTCCGGATGAATGAGACGTTGTTTCAACATGGTCGGCGATTTTCCTCAACGTATGTGGTGGAACGAAATCCGTGAGGCGATACGGGCCATCACGCCGGTATCCCTTGCACCAGCGAGTTCAGTTGGTTCGAAATCTCGGGGAATTTGTCCCGCAATTGTTCGACGATCTGTTTTGCGTCCGCCGTGCGGCC
>JAHDWY010000666.1 GCA_023384315.1 Candidatus Hydrogenedentota bacterium
CTGTAAATACTATGCTTCCAATTGAATTTCAAAAACTCAACCGGACAGTAGTGAAATGCGCCCGTAAATCCGCGCTGCTGCCACCATGGAAAGTCCATGCCCGCGCCGCCACCCCAACGCCAGACGGGGATGCGATCCGTATCGTGAACCACCGCGATGGTTACCGGCAGCAGCGCCTCTTCGCCATTGTCGGTCCGCGCGCGCACGAGGTATTCGCCAGAGCGAAGTAACGACGAGTCAAACTGAAACTCCGCTGAACCATCGGTAACAGCCACGTCCTCCGTCAGCCATCCATCCACGTCAACATGAACGCTGGCAGACCCGGGCGCGCTGATTCGCACCGTGACGGTTTCGCCCCGTTCGAATGCCGTGCGGTGGGACGGCAGACTCAACGCCAGTTCCGCTCGTACCGCAAAAGTGCAGAGCGTAAGCGCAGCAATCAGTATCGACGGTCGCGCAATTCTCATCGTTACCCCCTACTTGCGGATGATGGCCGCCGACCAGTCCTCCGCGATTCGCAGTTCCGTGTATGTTACGCCATCGATCGTCACCGTCGGCGCATCGAAGGCCTCCACTTCTCGGCCCGTATCGTCGAAGACGTGGACTTCGTGTTCCGACGCGTCGCCCCACCCGAAGAGTCCGCTCTTGTTGGTGATGATGCGTTCCTTGCCGATGATGTAGCCCTCATGCAATTCCAGCGGCGTGATGGGAAACATGTATCGCGTCAGGTGGGGATGCGTGGGGATGACGGTCATGTCGTTGTACCAATGGTAGACGCAGCCATAGTCCAGCGCGGCCAGCATGGTGCGGTAGGCGTCGAGTTCGCTGCGTTCCGTCAGGTGATCGCCGAGGGCGATGGGCGAGTAAAGATGCGCCTTGGTGCAGTGGGTTATGCTCCCGGTTTCGACGAAGCACGGGAACTTCAGATCCACCATCGCCCGCGTATACGGCGCACCATTGCCGATGAGCGGCCCGGCCGCGAGGATGCGCTTGGCAAGGTCCAGCCGCCACGGCTCGGTCAAAAGCGTGACGGACGACTTCAACCGCGTGACCTTCATGGTCGAGGGGTCGATGTCGCCAGTGTACCCGTCCCAGGGTTCGCCGTAGTGATAGGTCCAACGGCTGTACTCGTGCTCGTCCCAATACACGCCTTCCGCGCCGATGTCTTCGAGAATCACGTCGACATTCTTCGCGACCTCAGGCCCGTAGGAGTTGGTTTCGAGCGGCAGGTAGATCTTGTGCACCGCCTCGCCGTAATCCGCCTGCGTACCGTCGGGCCGCAGGAGTCGCGCATCGGCAAACCGCTCGGGGCCGCCTTCCGTCACGTCGATGAAGCAGTGGAAGTAGACGAGATTCTGAATCCCCGGCACGAGTTCGCGGCGGCGCGCAAAGGCGTTGCGGTAGTTGTCGTGGTTGATGTGTTGGAAGGCTGTCCCGTGGGGGTACTGGCCGTTGTATCGAGGATAGTCGATGGACGCGCAGGCGTACGTCGCGCCCTTAAAGCGGATGAAGTTCGTGGTCTGCTCGTCGGACCATTCGTCGGTGAGGGGTCCCGCCCGGAAGAAGGCAAACCCGCCGTCGATGAGAAAGTTCGCACCAACGAGCGGTCGCGCCGCGTTCAAAAAGCGCCAGTAATCCGGCGTGTCGGCAGGCACGATCGCCCATTCCGCCGTGTAGGTGGCATCGGGTTGCAAGACGAAGTTGTTGTCCGCGAGACCCACCGTGCCGTCGACGCCGTAGTTGGCAGCATGCACGCGCATCACGTCGCTCAACGGAATCAGCCCGATACCCGTCGTCTCGGTCGACGCGAAGGTGGTCGGGTTACCTGGTTCGTTGGTGGTACCGCTCAACGCCGCCTGTTCGAGCCCGGAAAGCCACAGGCCTTTCAGGCGCGTACCCAACGCGACTTCGTGGCGCTGCATGATCGGCAGGTTCTCGTTCGTTTGATTCGAGAACGTATCGCGCACGATGACCGCGTCGTCCCGGATTTCCATGGCGCGGTTAAACGCAAAGTAGTCGTTGGGACCATGGACCCATTCCGGTTCGGGTGTCGAGAATCGCGATGCCACTTCATAGGTGACATCGCCTACCGTGATGCGGATCACGCCCTCACCCGCGTTCTCGGCTTCAAACGCGCCCGGTTTCGAGGCGGGGGCGTACTGCTCCAATGGACCGGCCGGAGGACCGGCCTTGGCGGCCGCGGGAGGTTGTGGCGCACGGAAAAGCAGCTTGCCATCGGCCACGACCAGCGGATTGTCAACGGACTCGGCGGCGGCGTTTTCGATGCGCAGCATGTTTTCGCCGGTACGGACCAGGTCGGATACGTTCAATTCGAATGCGCAGGCGCTGATGCCGTCGAGCAGCCCGTAGTGGTTGTCAGAGTCCGGGCTTTCGAAATCTGGACTGTAGTACGTGGAGAACCGGTCGCCCGCAGCCAGGGAATAGACATCGCCTCCGCGCGACTTGGCGCGGAGCGGCTTGTTGACGAGGCGATCGCTATCGATGACTTCGTTGTTGACGTACACGCGCAGGGCCGGGGTATGCCCCGCGACGCGCTCGGTCTGCATGCGCGCCTTCAGCGCGAGGATCGCATCTTTGCCCGTAGGAACGCCGTCGACCGCGAAGACTACGTCCTGCGTCGCGCCCTGCGCGAGTTCGGCTTGATTGAATACGGGTAGTTCCTTTGCGGCAGGCTTGGCGACGCCGTCAGTTCCCGCGAGCGCGGCCAGCCGCAGGCGAGAGCGCGTATGCTCCCACGCGTCTGCGGAGGTGGTCATCAAAACTTCCTGCGCGGGTTCGGGACTGTCGGTGTCGGACAGGCCGACCTCCACGCGCAGGGTCATTCCGTCGCTTGGCTCCACACCGAGCAGCGCCCAGGGCAGCGCGACTTCAATTACGTATCCGCGTTCGGTTCGTTCGGATGCGACCAACGCGCCTTG
>JAHDWY010000667.1 GCA_023384315.1 Candidatus Hydrogenedentota bacterium
CACCCTCGAACCCCGCCGAATACCGGCTGCCGATCATCAACCGCTCAGGCGGATTCAACGCGATGCGCGTCGGCACACCCCGGCCGTCGGGCGTCTGATGGCGGGGAACCAGCGCCGCGATGCGGGGTCGTTGCTCCCCAAACGCGAGTTTCGCGGCGTAATCATCTTCATAGCTGAGGATGTCCGCGGAGTGCTTTACCGATCCCAGCCAGCCTACTTCGAGATCCCGGCTTTCCCCACGAGGAACCACGTTGACATTGGCAAACACCCGCTTGGCGTAGCAATACAAAACGATCTCGATGTCGGCATCCAGGTCGGTCCACTTCAGGTCGCGCAGATGAATCTCGTACATCTGCGTGCCGAAGCTGTAGATGTTGACGCGTCCCGGCCCTTTGACCGCTCCCGTATTCAAGGTCGGCAACAACGCGTATTCGCCGATGAGCGTCTCGTCCCCGGCCTGAAACTGGGTGATTGCCGCGATGGCGAGGTCCAGATGGAGCGTGTAGGTCTGCCCTTCGACGATCAGAATGTTTCGTTCAGGTGTCGCGTACCGCACGGATACGTCAGTTTGGTCGGTCGTTGGGGCAAATCCAGAGACTGGGAAAACCAATAGCGCCCACGCCGCGACTAAGAACCCAATCCTCACGCGTACTCCTTTCACCCGTACCGCCTTCGGCGCATTGTACCGCGCATCCCCTTGCAATTCCATCGGTTGAACAGCATCGCACCCCGGCTTATACTTCCCGCATTCGCATCCGGAGACAACGCTGGGAGGCCATTCAATGACGTTCATCGGAATCATATTAGCCATCGTCGGAGTGTTGGGTTTTCTCGCCAACGTATCGGGGATCTACGTGATGACCGGTCTGGCGGGCGATCTGCGCCTTTGGGGCGGCATCGCCATCGTGGGTGTCATACTCGCTATCCTGACCCGCCGCGCCCGGGACTAGGTGGACGTTAGAAGCTGCTTGCTAAACTTGCCGTCGGGGGGACCTCGTCATGCTCGCAACACTACTCGTACTTTGCCAAGCTTTCGCCGCGGACGATCTCGTACCGCGCGTGGATACCCTGAAATTCCATCTCGAACGCCTCGGCACAGTCGCGGTATCGGCCGAAAACCAGGCCGAGAAGGTGCGCAGACTCGAAGAACTCCGCCTCAAACTCGAGGCCGGCGCTGAATCCGAAGAAGCGTTCAACCAGCTCTATCGTGACATGGACGCGGTACGCGCCTGGCTCTGGGAACACGCCGCCTCCAGACCTGAGGTCGCGTCCGGCACATTCGAAGAGACTTCTGATGCATGGATCGTGAACCATCCCTCGCTGAAATTGCAGATCCATCGGCAGGATCTCTCCATGATGGTCACGACCCCGACGAGCACGTGGCAGTTCTTCCCAAGTGACGCGACCGATGTGGAACTCGTCGACCAATCCTTCCCGCTGTCCTCAGCCAGAACCATCGAAGCGGCGGAGTTCCGGACCGGCTACAGCGTCGGGATGATCTTGACCTGCTCAGACTTCCCGGACGCTCCGGGACTAATCCTTCGTCTGACCGCGAACCTCATCGGCGACGAGATCGTATTCGAACTGGCCGCCGTCGACGATGCCCATACTTTCAGACACATCCACTGGCCCAAGGCCATAGAAACCGGCGCGACCGACGCCGACTTCGCCGTCATCCCCAACATGCAGGGCATGCTGCTCCCCGGCAACTCGCAGCAGGAGTTTCACGAGTCGAGCCTGTGCAACTCGCGCTCTCTGTACATGCCCTGGTGGGGCCAGATCCGCGATGGACACGGCGTTCAAACCATTCTGGAGTCCAGCGACGACGCGGGTGCCTTGTACAATCATGCACCCGGAGGTCCTACCATCATCCGTCCCCGCTGGTATGCGAGCATGGGCAAGGTCCGGTATCTGCGTACCATCCGCTACGTCTTCGATGACGAAGCCACTTACGTCCGCATGGCCAAGCGCTATCGACGCTACGTGCAGGAGGACGGACGCCTGGTTACCATCGACGAAAAGCGCGTTCGCACGCCAAACCTCAACGAAGTCATCGGCCGTCCCGTGGTGCACATCGGCGCACTCTACCATTTCGTTCAGGAGTCGGCGCTCTTTAACAAGGAGCGCATCGAAGCCAATCATGGATTGAACACCTTCGATCAACTCGCGGAAGGTTTGCGCAGTCTCAAGGAGCAAGGCATTGACGACGCCTACGTCCACCTCGACGGCTGGGGATACTACGGCTACGACAACGGCCATCCCGACGTGCTGCCGCCCGGCGAAGAGCAGGGGGGATGGGAGGGGCTTCGCCGATTCGCCGATACCTGCGACGAACTCGGATTTTTGTTCGCCGTTCACGATCAATACCGCGATTTCTATCTCAATGCCGCGTCATTCGACGACCGGCTCGCCGCCTATCGATTCGACGGCACCCGCGAGGAAACCTCCACGTGGTGCGGCGGACCCCAGACCATCCTCAGCAGCCGATTCGCCCCGGAATACGTGCGGCGTAATCACGATCTGTTCGCGTCTCATGGCATCAAGGTGAAGGGTGCCTATCTCGACGTATTCTCCGTGGTCCCGCTTGAGGAAAGCACGGCGGCTGCTCATCCCGTGACGCGCAGCGAGTGCGCCCACTACCGGCAGCAGAGTTTCGACCTGCTTCGCGCAAGAGGCTACGTGGTCAGTTCGGAAGAGCCCACCGATTACCTCGCGCCCCACCTCGACCTGGTGCACCACGGCCCTTATGGACCCTACCCTCATTACGGCGGCGGCGAAGCCCGCGGTATTCCGATCCCCCTCTGGAACCTCGTGTACCACGATTGCCTCCTCCTGCCCTGGGAAATGGGGGAGGATGGCGGCTGGGGCATTCCCAAGGGCGACGCGGCATGGCTCCATTGCCTTCTGAACGCGGGCCTGCCCTACGTCGGCCTCG
>JAHDWY010000668.1 GCA_023384315.1 Candidatus Hydrogenedentota bacterium
CCTCCGAAGAGACCATGCAAAAGGTCGCACTCTACGCAGGGATCGCGGTCGTGGTGCTTGCCGCGCTCGTCTTCGTGACGTCCGGATTCAACGTGCCGGAAGCCAGCCGGGAGGCTCCCGCCGCGGATACGCCTACGGTCCAACCGGTGGCCGGCTACATAATGGTCACCGTCAACGCGTTCACCCAGTTCTTCGGCGTTTTTCTCGGCCTCTACCTCTTCTTGAGTTGGAGCAACCGCCTTCCTAATGACACCCTCTTACTGAATCTCATCGCATTGACCCCGGTCGCGGTCGCGGCTGCGCTTCTGTGGTTCGTTCCAATTATGGGTGGGATCTTCGTCGCCATCCTCGTCTTCACCATTTACGGGTTCGAATGGGGCGACCTTTTTCGCTTCCCGGTGGCAAGTATCGTGGCGGGGATCTTTGAAAAGTTCCTCGAAGTCTTCCTGCTCGGCATGCTTGGAATCCTCTTTACCTGACCGACTTTCCGGCCCGCCTTCGAGTGCTCTTCCTAAGTTGCTGTAAAATAGTGACTTGACACAATGAATCATATAGCCAGACCACGTGCTTTCACAGGAAATGTTTTTATATTGACTTAGAGCATAATCTTATTGCACAATCCTTTTGTTTAGTATGCAAAACATACGGTATGTTAGCTTGCATGCCGTGGGGTTGTCTTCGTCTCGACTGGATTGAAAGGATTGTGCGCTATGAAACGCTCTCTCGGATTTACCCTCATCGAATTGCTCGTCGTCATTGCCATCATTGGCATCCTGGCGGCGATTTTGTTGCCGGCTCTGGCCCGTGCACGCGAAGCCGCGCGCCGCGCGAGCTGCCAGAACAACCTGAAACAGATCGGTCTCGTGCTCACCATGTACTCCAACGAGAGCAAGGGCCAGAAACTCCCGCCGCGCCAGACCTTCACCTGCAGCGGAGCCCTCAGCCCCGAGATGATCTTCAGCGGGCCTGCCGTGTATCCGGAGTACCTGACGGACGTGAACGTTGTCTGGTGTCCGTCCTGGGGCGCCCAAGCGGATCCGGTTGCACGCTACGACGGGGAGAAAGGGAACGACGACGGCATCGTGCAGCCCTGCGAGTTCACCAAGGAACCCTATGACTACACCGGGTGGCTCATCACCGAAGACGTCAACATCCTCGGACCCCTCGTCGGCACGGTCGGTTCCGATGTGGGCGGCAGGTTTTCGGAAGCGGAGTTCATGAATACCCCGTGGGGTGAACTGGCCCAGGAGAATTTCGATACAAATGGTGAAGCCAGCGACGAGGATTTCGAAGTCTCGTCGACGTACGCGGGCACTCAGGTCGGCGGTGGCGATACTATCCTGCGGCTCCGTCAAGGCGTTGAACGTTTCCTGATCACCGACATCAACAACCCCGCAGGCAGCGCCCAGGCATCCAGCGAGATACCCATCGTGTGGGACCACATCTCAACCAACGTGAAAGACTTTGCTCACGTGCCGGGTGGTGGGAACGTGCTGTATCTCGACGGCCACGTGAATTTCCTGCGGTATCCGAGCGAAAAATTCCCCATGACAGAAGACAGCGCCCGTACCTTCGGCCGCTTCAACCGTCCCTTCGACGGCTTCTAATCCGCAACGGCTTTGCTGCAGTGCCCTTTTGCCCGGGGTCGTCGCCCAAACGCGGGTGGCGGCCCCTTCCCTTTTCGTTGCGGCCCGGTGATTTGGTATCATGGTGCACGAGCACACGTGGGGGCATGTCGCGGATGGAGGGAGAAGCAGCATGACCGACAGCACACCCGAAGCCGGATACCAGCGAACGATTCCCCTTCTTGCGGATAGCGATCCACCGAGGCCTCCGATTCCCCCTGGTGACCAGCGCTATCAGCCGCCTCCCCGAGTGGGCGCGCCCTTGCCGGGCAGGCCGAAAAAATCATCCGGCAATCAGAACGGGTGTCTGGTCGCCGCAATCCTCGGCGCCGTGGGTGTGGTCGGGTTGTTTATCGTCGTAGGAATCCTGGCGGCCATCCTGCTCCCGGCCCTTGCGCGGGCGCGCGAGGCGGCGCGCAGGGCGTCGTGCCAGAACAACCTCAAGCAGATGGGGCTCGTCTACATGATGTGGGCGAATGAGCACGACCACGCGCTTCCGCCGCTGTCGGATGTGCCGGGCGAGTTGGCTCCCTCGGCGAGCGCCATCTATCCCGAGTACCTGACCTCGCCCAGCATTTTCATTTGCCCCAGCGATTCCGGTGTGACGCAAGCAACGGAAACGCCCGAGACTATCGGAGATGAAAGCTACTTCTACCTCGGCTATGCGGTCACGAACGAGACCGAAGCACAGGCATTTATCGACGCGTACCGCCAGCAACAGCAGAGCGGCGGCGGATTTGAAGGCGCCCTTCTGACCGTAGCGGGCGCCGGAACGGCAGGAACGGACAGCTTCGTGCGGCTAAAGGACAGCTCGGGCCTGGACTTGCCCGTTCGGGCCGACGAGATCCCCATCATGTTCGACCGCTCCCTGGAGCACCACATCCCCGGCGGCATCAACGTGCTCTACCTGGACGGCCATGTAGAATTTCTGAGGGAGGGCCAATTTCCGGCCCAGCGATGGTTCCTCGATGCGCTGGCAAGTCTGGAGTAGCGCCTTCTTAGAAGCGATACCAGTGGCGCGAGAATTGTCATCCTGCTCCCTCCCCCGTTCACGGGGGAGGGCTGGGGTGGGGGTCTTAAATCGTTCGTCAGGAACCCGCCGCCACCTCCTGGATAGCCTCGCGGATGGCCTTAGGTTCCGAGTAAGGAATCAGATGATTCCGTCCTTCAAACAACCGGATCTGCCGAATCGAATCCGGGGGCAGATGACTCCGGAGATAGTCCACATTGGATACGGGAACCAGGTCGTCTTCCGCGCCATGCAGAATGATCGTGGGACTCCTTATTACCGCAAGCCGCGGGGCTAGCG
>JAHDWY010000669.1 GCA_023384315.1 Candidatus Hydrogenedentota bacterium
GTGGGGGCGTTTATTTTAAAATCTCTATTAACCTGTTTTTGGGCGGTGTTTCGGCCCTATTTCTTTTCACATACCCAACCCACCCACGGTCACGGGTGGCCGCACTCCATAGGGGGGTACATGATCGAACTACTAATCGTTATTGGTGTTTATTTCCCGGCGCAGATCCCCGAAGGCACTACCCATACCAACTCCGTCGGTATGGAACTCGTGCGGATCGAGTCCGGCTCCTTCGAGATGGGATTCGAAGGCGACTTGCCGGAAGCAATCACGGGGCGCCCGTGGCGCACGACAGGAGACGCGGATGAGAGGCCCGTGCATTCGGTCACCATCTCCCAGCCCTTCTATATGGGCACGACGGAAGTGACCAACGCCCAATACGAAGCCTTCGATCCCGCGCATAAGGAATTGCGCGGCAGACTGAAGTTCTCCAGCGAAGACGATGAGGCCGTCGTCTTCGTCAGTTGGAGTGACGCCGTGGCCTTCTGCGAATGGCTTTCCGGGAAGGAGGGCCGGCCGTACCGGCTCCCGACGGAGGCCGAGTGGGAGTACGCGTGCCGCGCGGGCTCGACCTCCTACTACCACACGGGAGACACGTTGCCGGAAGGCTATCTGCAAAACCCCGGCGTGTCGTGGTATCCGGACCCCGAACGCTCGTCCGACGAACCCGCCATCGCTTTGCACGTCGGCAAAACGCCGCCGAATGCCTGGGGGCTTTTCGATATGCACGGCAACGTCGAGGAATGGTGTTTGGACTGGTACGGGCGATACGCGGACGGGCCGCAAGCCGACCCGGTGGGATGCTCTGATGGTGACTTTCGCGTAGCTCGCGGCGGCAGCCATTCGACGGAACCATTTTACTTGCGTTCGGCCAACCGGGCGGCGACGATGCCGGACGAACGGACCTGGGTGATCGGATTCCGCGTGGTGATTGGCGAGATGCCGGACACCGAACCGTTGCCAGTTCCTGAACCAGCCCGCTGGCAGGTGGATGTTCGCGCGGACCGCCCCGATGCTTACGGACCACAGTCAAACGCCGACGCGCCATTCTTTCGCGGTCCACAGAAGTATGTTCACGTTCCGGAAGGCTCGAACGGTCCCATCTTCTCACAACACAACCACTGCCCGGCCATCGTGGAATGTCCGAACGGCGATCTGCTCGCCATCTGGTACTCCTGCTACGAAGAGCGTGGCCGGGAATTGTGCATCGTCGCCAGCCGGTTGCGATACGGTCAGGACGAATGGGACGAAGCGGAGATGTTCTGGGACGCGCCGGACCGGAACGATCACGCATCAGCCCTGTGGTTTGACGGCGACAAAACGCTCTACCACTTCAACGGGCTCAGCGTTGCCGCCACGTGGGGGAATCTGGCGACCGTCATGCGGACCTCGACGGACAGCGGAAAGACCTGGTCGAAAGCGCGCTTGATCGTTCCTGAACATAGCTTGCGTCATATGCCGATCGAGTCCGTTTTTCGTACGCAGGAAGGAGCCATTCTGCTGCCATGCGACGCGGTCACGGGCGGAAATGGTGGAACCGCGATTCATCTCAGCTACGACGACGGCCTGACGTGGACCGACCCGGGCGGTACGATTGCCGGGATTCACGCGGGCGTCACCCAGTTGGCCGACGGACGGCTCATGGCACTCGGACGGGGCGACACCATCGACGAACGCATGCCCAAGAGCCTCTCCAATGACTTGGGCAAAACCTGGACTTACGAGCCGTCACCCTTTCCGCCCATCGGCGGCGGGCAGCGTCTGGTCCTCACGAGGTTGCAGGAAGGCCCGCTCTTCTTCGCGTCGTTTGCACCCGAGGTGACGTTCACGGACGCGACCGGCGCCGAGCGAGTCGGGACCGGATTGTTTGGCGCGCTTTCCTTTGACGACGGCGAAACCTGGTCCATCAAGCGCCTGATCACGGATGACGGCCCGGGACGCGACGTGGAAGCAATGGACGGCAGGATGTTTCTCCTGGACGGCAACCACGCAGAGCCCAAGGGATACCTGTCCGTGTGCCAGGGACTGGACGGCACCATCCATCTCATCAGCAGCCGGCAGCACTACGCGTTTAACCTGGCATGGCTAAAGACGCCGCCACCTCCGGCCAAATAGGAACGTCTACTCGCCGTCACTCGCGGCAGCGGCCCCCGTCAGTTCGCGAATGGCCTGTACCTCTGCCGGGTCGAAGGGCGTGCCATCCGGCCGGAGTATGTCGTGGAACCAGATCGACGGTTCCTCCGTGAACTCCTTCGTCCACGACTCCCACGGGTAAATCGTCTGCGTCTTCCCCGAGACCAAGCCCCAGTTGTAGGCGCCGATGTTTTGCTCCTTCAGATACGGCATCACGTCGTTGAATGTGCTCCCTGCCGTACGGGCCATGTACTCCGTACAGACAATGGGCCGGCCGTACTGCACCAAGGATTCCACCCGACTGCGCACCTCATCGATCGGCGCGTAGCTATGGAAGCTGATGAAGTCAGAATGATCCAGCATGAATCTGTTCAGCGGCGACAGCGCCTGCGGGTCGGCCCAGTCACCCATCCATACACCGACCGTCAAGGGCTGACTCGGCTTCGCATCGCGCGCCCAACGATAGACCTGCTCGAGAAACTGCAACGACATTTCTTCCTTGTTCGGAAGGTCCAAGCTGCCGTAACTGTTCGCGTTGTTATTGCCGGGCTCATTGTAGAGGTCCCAACCCAGAATGCGCGAGTCCTCGCGAAAACGCGTCAGAACGGCGGTAACATATGGCTCCACTTCGGCATAACGCGCGGGGTCTTTGAGGATCTCTACTGATGGACCTTGCACCCAGCCCGAATTGTGCACGTGTGGTTTTGGATCGCGCTGCTTGCCGGCCTGCGGCAAGGGATCCCAGACCGAGTCGAACAGCACGAACAGCGGGGCGATGCCGTGCCGGTCGGCGA
>JAHDWY010000670.1 GCA_023384315.1 Candidatus Hydrogenedentota bacterium
CCGGACCACGGCTTGTCCAATGGCATCCTTGAAGGATGCCTGCCGCTTGCCGCTGGAGAAGCGCCCTTGCGCCGGACGGTCAGGGGAAGTGGCAAGCGCTTCGTCGGCGCTCTCCGCGATCGTGGCCATGACCTGTACTGCTTCGACCGGGTACTTGCCGTTTGCCGTTTCACCGGACAGCATCACCGCGTCGGTACCGTCGTAAATTGCGTTTGCCACATCGTTCGCTTCCGCGCGCGTCGGACGGGGGCTCGAAATCATGGATTCCAGCATCTGCGTCGCAGTAATTACAGGGATTCCACGATCGACGCACATGCGAATCAGTGACTTTTGAATCTGCGGTACGCGGTGCAATTCGACCTCAACGCCGAGATCGCCGCGCGCGACCATGATCCCGTCCACCTCGTCCATGATCTCGTCGAAGCACGTCAAGGCTTCCGGGCGCTCGATCTTCGCAATAACGGGTGTCGTCTTATCCGCTTCGGCAATCCGTGTTTTTAGCCCGCGCACGTCTTCCGCACTGCGGACGAAGGACAAGGCCACGTAGTCGACGCCGAGTTCGAGACCAAACGTGAGATCTTCAATATCCTTTTCCGTCATGGACGGAGCGCTAACGGCGACCCCGGGCAAGTTCATGCCTTTGTGTTGCCCCAACATGCCGCCGCGCACCACGCGGCAATATACTTCCGTATCCTTGACGTTCTCGACGGCCAACTCCATTGAGCCGTCGGCGATCAGGATACGAGAGTCTTTTGGGACATCATGTGGCAGATTCTCGTAGGTCGTCGAGATTCGGCTCGCGTTGCCTTCGATGTCTTCGGTGGTGATGACAATCTTCGCGGAGTTGCGAAGTTCGACCGGTTTCTCATCGCGCAGGCGGCCGGTGCGGATCTTCGGTCCCTGGAGATCCATGAGGATGGCAATGTTTGCGTCTTTCTCCACGGCGACGTGCCGAAGCGTATCATAGACACGACGATGATCGTCGTGGCTGCCATGGGAGAAGTTCAGCCGGGCCACGTTCATCCCGGCGTCAATGAGGCGCCCGATGGTTTCTGCATCGTTTGAGCTGGGTCCTAGCGTGCAGACAATCTTCGTTCTACGCATGGCACACCCTTATGCGTGCTTGACGCCACCGACCGTACGATATTGCTACTCTGTGAACGCGGAGTAGATTGCGCGTACTGCTGAATCCAGATCCTTGTCTTCCACACCCACGATGATGTTGTTTTCAGAGGACCCCTGGTCGATGACCCGAATATTCACGCTCGCATTCGCAAGCGCGCCGGTGAGCTTGGCCGCCACGCCGGTGTGACCGGCCATCCCTTGGCCGACCGTGGCGATGATCGCCAGACCGGGAGAAAGGGAGACGCGGTCGGGCTGGCACGTGCGTTCGATGGCTTTAAGCACCGCAGGACCGTGATTGGCGATTTCCTCGTCTCTCACAATGAGCGAAATTGTGTCGATGCCGGTCGGCATGTGTTCGAAGCTTACGCCGTGCTCTTCCAATACTGTGAGCACCCGGCGGCCAAATCCGCGCTCCTTGTTCATCAGCGCCTTCTCGATATTGATCATCGTGAATCCCGACCGGCCTGCCACACCGCAGATGATATCTTTCGATTCGCGCGCCGGGAGGATCATGGTCCCGGGATTGTCGGGATCCTTGGTGTTGCGAATATTGATGGGGATGCCCGAATCGCGCACGGGGAAGATGGCTTCATCATGAAGGACCTGCGCGCCCATGTAGGCCAACTCGCGCAACTCCTGGTACGTAATCTCGTCGATGCGTTTGGCGCCCGGCACGATACGCGGATCAGCCATGAGGAAACCCGATACGTCCGTCCAGTTCTCGTACAAGCGCGATGTCGATGCGCGCGCCACGATCGCGCCGGTCACATCGCTGCCGCCGCGGGAAAAGGTCCGAATCCGTCCGTCCGGCATGGAACCATAGAAACCCGGAATGACGAAGCGTGTATCGCCCTTGAGCTTCGCGCCGAGCAAGTCGTAGGTAACGGGATCGAGGAGCCCCTCGTCGTCAAACTTGATACACTCCGCCGGGTCCACAAAGACGGCACCCAGCAGCTTGGCGAGCAATTGGCCGTTCAAGTACTCGCCGCGCGATGCCATGTAGTCCGGCGTGTCGTATTTCACCGCTTCCTTGGCAATTTCTTCAAGCAGATCGTGCACGGGAAACGCAATCTTGAGTTCCGTCGCAAGTTGCTCAAACCGTGCTGCAATCATGCCTCGGGGCTGACTCGCGTCCAGGTCTTGGCGCAACAGCCCGTGCCACGCATACAACAAGTCCGTGATCTTCTTGTCGTCAGGCCGGCGCTTCCCCGGCGCGGATGGCACGATGTACTTGCGTTCATCGCTGGACTGGATGATCTTTTGGACTGCCCGAAAACAGTCGGAATCTGCTAAAGAACTTCCCCCGAATTTGCACGTAATCTGGCTCATGGCGGTACTGTGTGACTCCATCTCGTCGTCCGCGCGAACGCGGAACTCGCTATTGGCAAACGGGGCCTACATGCCCCGATCGATGTCTACGGCAAGAATGTGTCGAAGAAATAACGCTTGATATCGTTGAACGTGACGAACAGCATCAAGGCAATAATCAGGACTAGCCCAGCCTGTTGCACCCACTCCATGACGCGCGGACTCACGGGCTTGCGGCGCACGCCCTCGATGGTCAAGAAGACCAGATGTCCCCCGTCGAGCACTGGTAGCGGGAGCAGATTGAACACGGCCAGGTTGATACTGATGAACGCCGTGATTTCGAGCAACCACGAATACCCGATGCGCGCGGCCTGTGTCGTGATTTGAAAGATCATGACAGGGCCGCCGATGTCATTCACCTTCAACCCGCCCGTCACGAGCAGTTCCAGTGTGCGCACCGTGCGGGTTAATGCCTGCCACGACAAATG
>JAHDWY010000671.1 GCA_023384315.1 Candidatus Hydrogenedentota bacterium
CTTGACGGCCCGAGAGGACCGAGACGAGAATCGAAGCCGGGCGTGGCGATTTTGTCAGGCCGGACCGGGGCACCCATCATCCCACTCGTGCTTGGCGTATCCCCGTGTTGGCGCCTACGATCCTGGGACCGCATGGTGCTGCCGAAGCCGTTCTCGCAGATAGTGTGCGCATTCGGCGAACCCATTGAGGCGGCGCAAGACGCGTCTCCAGAAGAGGTTGAGCGCGTTCGACTTGAAGTCGAGCGGCAACTCAATGCGTTGCAACTCGCGCTAGAGACGGAGCTTGGCGAAGACGCCCAATGGGAGCGGAAGTAAGCCGCGCCTGTTAGGAAGCCAGTTCGACGTGTTGCCGCCGCAGCTGGCCGCATGCGGCATCGATATCTTGTCCTCGCTCCTTGCGAAGCGTAGCCGTGACACCGGCGTTGACCAGCGCGTCGCGAAAGGCTTCGCAGCGTTCCAGAGGCGGCGGATTAAAGCCCAGTCCCGCGACCGGGTTGTATGGAATCAGGTTAACGCTGGCCTTTACGGTCCTCACGACGTCGATGAGTTCCTGAGCATCCTTCCGCGAGTCGTTGACGCCGTCGAGCAGGGTCCACTCAAACGTGACCTGCCGGCCCGTTCGTTCCACGTACGCGCGCACTGCTGCAAGCAGCACGTCCAAAGGATATTTCTTGTTGAGGGGAATCAGTTTCGTTCGTGTCGCGTCGTTCGCGGCATGTAACGATACACTGAGCCGAACCTGCCAATCTTCCTGGCTGAACCGTTCGATACCTTTGATCTCGCCGACAGTGGACACGGTAATCTTTCTCGCGCCAATCCCAAGTCCGTCGGGGTTCATCAACAAGTGGATGGCGGCGACCGTCGCGTCATAGTTTCGGAACGGTTCCCCCATCCCCATGAAGACGATGTTGGGCGTCCTCTCCCCCATTTCCTCGTCGCGCAGGAGATAGAGGGCCTGTTCAACAATCTCGCCCGGCGTCAAGTTTCGCGAGTAGCCCGACATGCCCGTGGCGCAGAAACTGCATTTGACCGCGCAGCCCACCTGGGTGGAAAGGCAGATCGTGCTGCGCTCCCGATCCTGGATCAGGACCGACTCAACCGTTTCGCCATCCGCCAGGCGGAAGAGCGCCTTTCGGGTTCCCTCCGAGCGGGGCGACGCGGAGACCCGCACCAGTTCAAGCTGATTTGCGGAGAAACCTTCCGCGAGCCTGGCGCGCAAGTCTTTGGACAGATCACTCATGCGGTCAAAATCGAAGACGCGCTTCTGGTGAATCCAGCGGAAGATCTGTTTCCCTTGGAAGGGTTTAAGGTTCAAGGACGCCGCGATTTCCGCCGGCGTCATCTGGGAGAGGCTGTTCGACATTGCTTGGCCGCCATTTGATCGTGAACAGGTCGTCGGTGACCTGGTCGGTGTTAATTCTAATGTTACGCATATCAAAGGTCATTCGGGACTGCTCGCCAGGGAATTGGGCGTCTACCGAAGCCGGAAAGCGAACACCGTCAATTTCGTGGTAATCGCTGAGCGCGGTATCGGAAATGACTTCCCCGTCGGGTCCCAGGCGCTGGTTTCGCACGATGACCCACGGGAGGCCCTGTACGGTGAGCCGCCGCTCCGGCCGCCGTCGCGGACCCAGTTCCAGGGTAGCCGTTTGGGAGTTCTGGTTGTATGCGACGACCCGGATCTGACCCCGATCGTAAGAGAACCAATCCGGCGGCGTAAACATTTCCTTGGCCACGTCGGCGGGGGACACGCTGAACGGCACGCTTTCCAGGGTCTCGCCTTCGAGGCGATAGAAGTAGCGTTCGTCCGGGTCGCGTTTGCGCGGGAACTCGATAAGAAACTCGGAGCCGACCGAGACGAGCCGGAAGGCGATGATGCCTACGACCAGCCTTCCCTCCACGAACAGTTCGTCTGGCTTACGAAAGGCGATGGTACCCGTAGGAAACCGTTCGACGGCCTCCAGTTTCGGGGACTCCAAGGTGAACGTTCCGGCCGCGCGAAAGTTCTGCATGGCGGCGTCGTTGGCGGATAAGGCCTCGACAATGGTCTCGGCCTCGGGCGCGCCGGGGGGCAATGGTGCCCGCTGGACCCGGTTGCCCAGCCCCGCACAGCCGGAAAGGCACGCGACCAGCAGCGCCGCCGGGACCGCGAATCGTAGTCGCGCAGATAAATCGTGGAGTTTCATCTGATTCCTTGGAGTAGGTCGATCCGCATCGTGCAAATCGATGCACTACAGAGAATCCCCTCGAGGTCCATTCCGTTGCAGGCCGTTGAGACGTTCGATTTTAGCGTCATCGAAAAGTTGAAATAGAACCGTTCACATGCTAGACTAACGGGCCTTTGGCATGTGAGTAAGCTACGGTCCGGCGCCCCAACGACTTCTTCGAAGACTCATCGGGTGCGCCCGTGAAACGACCAGGAGAATATCATGGCTCGAGTTTGTGATTACAGTGGAAAGAAACCCCGCGTGGGCAAGCGCGTGATTCGGCGCGGTAAAGCCAAGCGTGAAGGCGGTATCGGCCAGAACGTCACCGGCATCTCGAAACGCCGCTGGAAGCCGAACTTGCAGAAGATTCGCATTGTTGACGAGAACGGAACGGTGCGCCGCGTTCGGGTGTGCGCCCGGTATATCAAGGCCGGCAAGTTTACGAAGGCCCCGGCGAAGGTACGCAAGGCCTCGTAACGTCGTCCCAAGCTGAATTTTTGCGGGAGTCTCACTGGTGGGTGAGGCTCCCGCTTCGTTTTTTGTCTGTGAATACGGACCTAAACGGACTGGCACGGTCGGCACGGACAGAAAAATTGAAGCGCCGCGCCCGGGGAAGCCGGGCTGCGGCGCTTGTACTGATTCGGCAATAACGGGTCAATCAATCATCCCAAGACGCGAAATTGTATCCGATGGCAGCCGCAAGTACGCTGGTCG
>JAHDWY010000672.1:0-1963 GCA_023384315.1 Candidatus Hydrogenedentota bacterium
TGCCGGCCCTGAAACGGCTTAACGTGAATCAGTACGTCATGGAGTTCACCATCCCCGTGGCGGGCGACCTGTCCGTGCTGCAGCAACTCCCGTCGAATTGCCAGGTGGGCCTCGGCTGCGTCGATTGCCGGGGAGAGACCATCGATCCCGTGGACGCCATCGTGGATAGGGTGGACAAGGCGCTCGAGTATCTCACACCCGAGCAAGTCTTCCTGAATCCCGACTGCGGATTCGCGCCCGGCAATGCGGCGGAGATCCCCATCGACGAAGCGTACGAAAAGCTGTCGAACGAAGCGAAAGCGGCAAGCCTGCTCCGCGCGCGGTATAGTTAACGCGAAATCGGAACCAGCAAAACTCCGCATTACGTCATCCTGAGCGAAGCGAAGGATCTCGTTCGTCGGCGCTCGGGATCGAAAGATCCTTCGCTTCGCTCAAGATGACGCAAACGACAGTTCTGGAGGAACAGATGTACACGCGATCGCATTACTCCATATTCATTGTTTTAGCGGCGTTACTCTTGATTCCCCCCGGCGCCCTCGCCCAGAGCAGCGTCGGCTCCCCGCGCTGCATGCAAGGGCCCATGCTCGGTCCGGTCTCGGACTCGACCGCAACCGTATGGGCGCGGCTCTCCGGCGAGTTTCCCTTTCGCGTGGGTTGTGCACTCGACGCAGGGTTGACCGAGATCATCTGGAGCGAACCAGTCACCGCGCAGCGTGACGACGACTTCATCGTCGTCGCGAAATTGGAGAGCCTCCAGCCGGGCACGCGGTATTTCTACCGCGTCGAAGTGAACGGCGGCAATCCGGCGTACCTTGGCGGCGACGCCATCGGATCCTTCATGACCGCGCCCGCGCCGGGTACCCCCGCGAAGTTTGTCGTCGCCTACGGCTCCTGCGGCCGGGTTCAGCGCGACCCGGTCCAGCCCATCTGGAACACGGTCGCCAATTTTGCGCCGCACCTGTTCTTCTGGATCGGCGACAACATGTACGGCGACAGTCTGGAGCCAAGCATATTGGCTGAGGAATACCGGCGCGCGCGGGACGTGCCCAACCTGCAACCGGTGCTGCGCAAGGTTCCGCAACTGGCCGTGTGGGACGATCACGACTACGGTCTCAACGACCATAACCGGACCAATCCGATCAAGGAAGAGGCGTTAGAGGTCTTCAAAGCCTACTGGCCCAATCCCTCCTACGGGTTGCCCGATGCGCCCGGCGTATTCTTCACCTATTCCTATGGCGGCGTCGATTTCTTCTTCATCGATTGCCGGTACTACCGCGATCCCAACGCCGAACCCGATACGCCGGAGAAAACCTTTCTGGGTGCGGAGCAACTGCAATGGCTGAAGGACGAACTTAGCGCGAGCGAAGCGGCCTTCAAAGTCATTGTGAGTGGCAGCGGTTGGACGGCAGCAAAAGGGGAGGGCGGAGACTCCTGGGCGGCGTTCCAGCACGAACGCGACGCGCTCTTCGAGTACATCCGCACCAACGAAATCAACGGCGTGATTCTGCTCTCCGGCGACACCCACGTCGGCGAACTCAACGCCATTCCCTGGTCGGAGAGAGGCGGCTACGATTTCTATGACCTCGTCAGTTCGCCCCTCGCGCAACCCGCGTCCGACAACTGGCGAAACCGGAATCCGGAAGTGCGATTGCGACCCGGCTTCGAGAAGGCGAATGTGGGTATCCTGACCTTCGACCTCACCGGAACGCCCACGCTGACCTTCGACCTTTACGACGCAGAAGGCAAGCCTGCTTGGGAACCCTTTGTCATCACTGCGGATG
Organism: Candidatus Hydrogenedentota bacterium; assembly: GCA_023384315.1. Lineage (GTDB taxonomy): Bacteria > Hydrogenedentota > Hydrogenedentia > Hydrogenedentales > SLHB01 > JAHDWY01. The sequence continues at coordinate 1,782 of JAHDWY010000672.1, forward strand.
AATTACAGAACGGCGTGCAATCGTATCCCGGCAAGATTGTGATGGAGTAGAATCGAAGACTCTGGGACTCGACACCGGCGTCATACAGAGCGAATCGAAGGATCAAAATAGGGGAGCGCTGAAGCAAAATATATACAACGAGTAGCGCAGGATGTCGCCAAACAATATTGTTTAGGGGTAAT
>JAHDWY010000672.1:1973-2919 GCA_023384315.1 Candidatus Hydrogenedentota bacterium
CCGGGCTTCATCCTGGCCGACGCGTGGTTTCTCCTGGTGCGCGCGCTCCTCAAAATTATCTCTTCCGCTCCGCCCTGGTTGACGCCTCTCACTTTGGATGAGGCGTATGGTCAGCGTGGTGCGTTTGGTCCAGGATGACGCGAAGGAATTGGTTGCCGTATGCGGGCACTGATCGAGTTCTTCTTCACCAACCTCCCGACACCGCGTGAAGCCATCCTGTTTGGGCCACCGGCAATCCTCTGGGCACTCGCCTGGCTCGCACTCGCCGGTTACCTGAAGCGTCACCGCCCCTGGCCTACGGGCTATACGCGGAAGGTCTTTCACTTCGGCATCTTTTTCACGGCCGGCGTCCTGCAAGTCGTGGGCGGCACGCGCGCCGTCTGCCTCTTCGGCGCGATGACAACAGTAGTGATTGTATTCGCTCTCGTGCGCGGCGCGGGCGACCTGCTTTACGAAGCCATCGCGCGTGAGAAAGACGCACCACACCGCACCCATTACATCGTCGCGCCCTACTTCGCCACGTTGATCGGCGGCATCCTATCGACTATCTGGTTCGGACCCGCGGCCCTGGCCGGCTTTCTAGTGACCGGCGTGGGAGACGCCATCGGCGAACCCGTCGGCACGCGTTACGGACAGCACCCCTACCGGGTGCCAACCCTGCGCGGCATCACCAGCGCTCGCACGTGGGAAGGGTCCTTCGCCGTGTTTGCGGCATCGGCCGTGACGTTATTTGCGAGCTTCTTGCTTCTTGAGCCTGAGCCGGGGTTTGTGCGCGCGGCTCTACTCGCTGTCGCAATCGGAGTCGCGTCTGCCGTTTGCGAAGCGCTGTCCCCTCACGGGTGGGACAATGCGACCATGCAGATCGTGCCTTCGGCATTAGTGTATTGGGCAATTGGGTGATGGACGAAATGGACTCTATGGACGAAGCAATGATTCCCCTTGCGTC
>JAHDWY010000673.1 GCA_023384315.1 Candidatus Hydrogenedentota bacterium
TCACACGTTCTTGTGGTTGCCGTCGCAGAAGGGCGAGTTGCCGGAGTGTTTGCACACGCAGATGGCGTAGCGGCGTTTCTCGGTTATGGTGAGTTCGATAGGCGAAAACTCGGTGCCTTTGTGGGAGCCATCGCACCAGGGTTGGGTCTTCGAACGGCCGCATTGGCACCACCAATACGAGCCGCAGTCGAGTTCGAGCACAGCGGGTTTACGATCGGGAATCTCGGGTTCGGCCATCGTTCTCTCCTCCCCTCTTGACGGTAGCGCGGCACAACTACACGGACACACACGAACCGGCACGGACGCACGACTGTCGGCTACAGAATTACGCGCACCTCGACGAGGCCAATGTCCACTTTGCCTTCGTTTGCGTCAAAGGTCTCGATGTGAAGCATGCGCATCACGTCGTCGCGCGTCGTTTCGATGGCGCGAAGTACGTCCGCACTTGCGGTGACAGCAACTCCTTTCACGGGTGCCTTCATGCTGAGGTTTGACTCGGCCTTGGCTTTCCGAACGGCATCGACCACCGCGATCGTGGCGTCGTAGGTTTCCGCCGCGACTGGTCGTGGGATGGCAGCGAACTCGGTGAGCGCCGGCCACGGGCTCCGGTGGACGGAGGCCTGCATTCCCTCATCGGTGCTGTAACACCAGCGCCAGACTTCCTCCGCGAGGTACGGCAGAAACGGCGCAAGCATGCGAACGAGCGCGCGATGCACGAGGCGCAAGGCCGACGCGGCGGACAAGCGTCCTTCGGTCAGTTCTTCGTCGTAGGTTCGCGGTTTGGCGAGTTCGAGGAAGTTGTCGCAAAACGTGCGCCAGAAGAAATCCTCGATCAGCGACAACGCCTGCGCATAGTCAAACTGCTCGAAGGCCGCCGTCGCGCGTTCAATCGTGGGGCGCAATTCCTGGATCACAGCCCGGTCTGTTTCGGTGACGATTTTATCCGGGCCGAGCAGCGCGGGGTCGATCCCTTCGAAGCGGCCTATCGCAAACTTGCTTGCGTTGAATAACTTTGTGCAAAGGCGTTTGCCCACCTTGAACACCTGCTCGTCGTAGGCCGTGTCGACGCCCAAGCGCGCGCGAGCGGCCCAGTAGCGGACGGCGTCGGCGCCGAACTGATCGATGAGCGGTTCGGGCGTGACGACGTTACCCTGGCTCTTAGACATTTTCTTGCGGTCGGGGTCGAGAATCCATCCGCTGATGACGACGTTGCGCCAGGGAATCTCGTTCTCGTGCAAGTAGGCCTTGACGATGGTGTAAAACGCCCAGGTCCGGATAATTTCGTGGCTTTGCGGACGCACGTCCATCGGGAAAAGCTTGCCGTGCCGCTCCCCATTCAAGAGCCAGTGCGTGGCGATTTGAGGCGTGAGTGAACTTGTGGCCCAGGTGTCGAAAACATCCGGGTCGCCGGTGAACCCGTTCGGCTCGTCACGCTGTTCCTGCGTGTATCCTGGCGGCACGTCGTCCAAGGGATCGATAGGAAGCGCCTCCGTGCTCGGCACGATGCGTTCGTCGTAGAGGACACGGCCATCCGCATCGATCTTGTACCAGACCGGAATGGGCACTCCGAAAAACCGCTGGCGGCTCATGCACCAGTCCTGGTTTAACCCTTCAACCCAGTGCTCGTAGCGAATACCCATGTGCTTGGGATGCCACTGAATCTTGCGCCCCTGGCCAACGAGCGCCTCCTTGTGATCGAGGATGCGCGTGAACCATTGCCGCGCGGGAATGAGTTCGAGGGGGCGGTCGCCTTTTTCGAAAAACTTCACCGCGTGAGTGATGTCCTGGCTCGGACGATCGATGACGCCGTCGCTCGAATGGGCGATCTCCACAATTCGTTTCTGTGCCTGCTTTACGTAGAGTCCCTGTATCTGGCCGTAGACTTCGTTGGCGGCGTCCGGGTTTACGCTCACAAAGAGATGCTCGGACCCCGGCTTACCGAATCGCACGGGCAATAGATGCCCGTCGCGATCGAGCACCTGCCGGATGGGCAAACTGTATTCGCGGACCCACTCCATGTCGGTCTGGTCGCCGAAGGTGCATACCATGACAATACCGGTTCCCTTCTCGGGATCGGCCTTGGGGTCCGCCATAATGGGGACCGGCGCATGGAACAGGGGCGTAACCGCATTCTTGCCAACGAGGCGCCTAAAGCGCTCGTCATCCGGGTGAACAAGCACCGCAACGCACGCGGCGAGCAACTCCGGGCGCGTCGTCGCGATGACGATTTTCTCGTCGCTGCCTTCGACGCCGAAGCGCAGGAAATGGAACGCGCTCGGCCGCTCGCGGTCCTCGACTTCGGCCTGGGCGATGGCGGTGCGAAAGTCGACGTCCCACATGACCGGGCGCTCGGCCTGGTAAACCTCCCCTTTCTCAAGCAATTCGAGGAAGCTCAATTGTGAGATACGCCGGCAGTGCTCGTCGATGGTGGCGTATTCCTGATCCCAGTCGTACGAGAGCCCCAATCGGCTCCAAAGGTGCCGGAACGCCTCTTCGTCTTCACGCGTGACGACCTGACACAACTCGATGAAATTGCGCCGGCTGATCGGGAGGGGGTCGCCTTTTCGGCCGCGCTCGCCCTTGAACTCGGGGTCGTAATGTAAGTGAGGCTCGCACTTGACGTTGTACAGGTTCTGGACGCGGCGTTCCGTGGGCAAACCGTTGTCGTCCCAACCGATGGGAAAGAAGATGTTTTTCCCGCTCATCCGCTGGAAACGCACGATGAAGTCTTGATGGGAGTAACTGAAGAGGTGACCGACGTGCAGCGATCCGCTTACCGTGGGTGGCGGCGTGTCGACGACGAAGGTCTCATCGCGGCCCTTGGAGGGGTCCCAGGCATAGACGCCATTGTCTTCCCACTCCTTCCGCCACCGGTCTTCGAGACTCTCGGGTTCGTATTTTTGCGGAATCTCGGTATTC
>JAHDWY010000674.1 GCA_023384315.1 Candidatus Hydrogenedentota bacterium
CTCGACGTGAAAGGCTCCATCTCCGCTGAGCATGGCGTCGGCATCGCGCACACGGAAGACATGCCGAAGCACCTCGGCCCGGACGCGTTGGCGGCGATGCGGGCGATCAAGGCGCTCTTCGATCCGAAGAACCGCATGAACCCCGGCAAGATCATTCCGCTGGAGGGATACGATTTCCGCATCGACACGAACCTGCGCATGGGGCCCAATCACGTAACGCCCATGCCCTTCGAGCCGGTGCTCGGGTTCGTGGCGAAAGACGAGTCCTTCATCGGCAACCTCGAACAGTGCAACGGCAGCGGCGTGTGCCGCAAGGCATTGCCGACCATGTGCCCCACCTACATCGCGACGGGTGAGGAAATCATGTCCACCCGGGGCCGAGCCAATACCATTCGCGCCGTACTGGAACACCGCATCGACGTCGACCCGCTGGCGTCGGCGGAACTGGACGCCGCGTTGAGCAATTGCATTTCCTGCAAGGCCTGCACGACGGAATGTCCGTCGAACGTGAATATGACCTTGCTGAAAGCGGAACTCGTCCACGCGCGCCAACGCCGCGACGGCGTGTCCTTGCGCGATCGCGTTATCAGTTCCGTCGACCTGCTCGGCCGTCTCGGCTGCGCAATGCCGCGAATCACCAACGCGATGCTCAGGAACCCGCTTGTGCGGAAACTCATGGATCGCGTGTTGGGGATCACGCCCGAGCGGCCGCTGCCCGCGTACACGTCGGAGCGGTTCGATCGCTGGTTCGCCAAACGGCCGCGCAACGGAAATGCGACGCGCGGCACGGTGATCCTGTGGGACGACACCTTCGTGCGTTACAACGAACCCAACATCGGCCGCGCGGCGGTGAAGGTGCTCGAAGCGGCGGGATTCGAGGTCGTGCTGCCGGAGGGACGCCAATGCTGTGGCCGCCCGGCCTTCAGCGTGGGCCGGCTCGATATGGCGAAGCGATACGGCGAGCACAACATTCAATTGCTGCGGGACAGCGATGCCCCCATCATCTTCCTCGAACCGTCGTGCTGGTCCATGTTCCACGAGGACTACGCGGAATTGCTGATCGACGGCGCGCAGGAGGTCGGGAAGCGCTGCGTGTTGTTCGAGCAATTCGTGTGCGACCTGTTGGAGAAGGAGCCCGACGCGCTTGCGTTCCAACCGGGGTATTCCTGGGTCGCCATCCACGGCCACTGCCACGCGAAAGCTTTGAGCGATACCAGCGTCGCAGAAAAGCTCGCGACGCACTTGCCCAACAGCACCGTACAAACCTTGAACACGGGGTGTTGCGGGATGGCGGGGGCCTTCGGGCAGTTGTCGGCAAAGTACGATCTCTCCAAGAAGATCGCGGAACCGCTGGTCGAGCAAATCAACACGCTCCAGGCGGGCACGGAGGTCGTCGCATCCGGCACAAGTTGCCGCCACCAGATCGACCACCTGACGCCAGTGAAGGCTCTGCATATGGCAGAACTTCTGGCGAATGCCTTGGTGAGTGGAAATACCGTCTGAACAACACCGCTGCTGGAATAATCACGAAGCGGAGGAACCAGGGCAGTTTAAACTCGGCATCACGCGTATTCGGCAATCAATGGCGAAATCCCGGAGGGATCATTCATGCGCATCGTAAAGGAGTTCAAAGAATTCGCGGTACGAGGTAACGTCGTCGACATGGCGGTGGGCATCATCATGGGCGCGGCCTTTGGCAAGATCGTGACTTCCTTTGTCGGCGATCTGGTCATGCCGCCCATCGGTGTCTTGCTCGGGGGCGTGGATTTCACCAATTTGGTGATCACGGTCAAGGAGGCTACGGCCGACACGCCTGCCGTAGTCGTCGGCTACGGCAAATTCATCCAGACAATCGTTGACTTCGCGATTATCGCATTGGCCATTTTTGGCATGGTCAAGTTCATCAACTCGCTCAAACGCAAGGAAGAGGCCGCTCCATCGGAACCCTCGCCCGAGGCCGTGTTACTGACCGAAATCCGCGATCTCCTGAAAGAGCAGCACTGAGCCCAATGCGTATGGATCCTCAAGCGAAGGTAAGGGTCGGCACCGCTGGCTGGTCCTACGACGACTGGAATGGGATCGTTTATCCAAAGGGTATGCCTCGCTCGCTCCATCCCTTGACATATCTCGCGCAGTTCATGGAGACGGTGGAAGTGAATTCCTCGTTCTACCATCCACCACAAGCCAGGTACGCGGAATCGTGGGTGCGCAAGGTCGCCGAGAATGCGAACTTTATGTTCACGTTCAAACTTTGGGAACGATTCACGCACCAGCGCGATACGTTTCCCACCGACGCGGAAGTACGTCAGTATCAGGAAGGGATCGCTCCGGTAGTCGATGCGGGCAAGCTGGGCGCCATTCTCATTCAGTTTCCGTGGAGTTTCCGGCGAACGCCCGAGAACCGCAAATGGTTGGGGCAGGTGTTGGATGCGTTTGCGGATTATCCGCTCGCGCTCGAGATCCGGCACGAGTCCTGGAATGTGCGGGAGGTTTACGAGGGTTTGGCGTCACGAGAAATCGCCTTCTGCAACATCGATCAGCCGATCTTTTCGGATTCGATCAAACCATCCGGCAAAGTCACCGCGCGCGTCGGTTACGTGCGGCTGCACGGGCGCAACGCGAAAGACTGGTTCCGCAAGGACGCGGGCCGCGACGACCGCTACAACTATCTCTACAGCCGCGACGAACTTGCGGACTGGCTGACCGTGGTGCGGCGCATGCGGCAACGGGCGAAGAGCATCTACGTGATTACGAACAACCACTTCGAGGGGCAGGCGGTGGTGAACGCGTTCGAACTCAAGCACGCGCTTGAGGATCAACCGCAGCCCATCCCAGGGTGCCTCATGGACGCCTACCCTCGGTTGCGTGACATCGCCAGGCGGTGACGGCGGAAAGTGCCTTCGCGAG
>JAHDWY010000675.1 GCA_023384315.1 Candidatus Hydrogenedentota bacterium
GATAGAGCCGGACGACCGCTCGATGTGCCCCCATCTGCAATTCCGAAGTTGGATTGAACGAATACGTCGTCCGAAAGCGCTTATACCTTGACGTCCTTGAGCTTCCACCCCCTGCGGAAGTGCGGCTTGATGTAGTCGTTCGCCTTCTTGTTGTTGGTGAACCGCAGGTTCTCGCCGTCCCACATGAGTTTCTCATTCGGGAATCGCCAACTGATCGCGCCGAGTAAAATCCACTCCGTGTAGGGTCCCGCGATCTGGAACGGCGAACAGGTTTCCTCTTCGCCCTTGCACGCGCGGATCCAGTTCTCGTAGTGTCCCGGCGACCGCTTCAAGACCTGCGGCGGCAACGCGTAATCCGTCATCCTCGCCGTGGGCAGAAGACTGACGGATTCCCCGCGCCCCTTGGTGCCCATGAACCCCTTGGTCCCTACGAAGATTTCATTGAAACCGTTTACGTCCTCGGCGGTGAGTCCCTCCGGAGGCGTGAACGTTCCCGCCATGTTTCCTTCGTACCAATGGACGGTCACCGGTCCCATCGTGCCGCCGGGAACGTATTGGTTCGGGCGTTCGGGAAATTGCATCTTGCACGCGTAATGCGGAAAGGTGACGGGGTTCACCCCCTCAACCGCAGTGCACTCGACGCTGACGGGACTCCCGAGTTGAAGACCCCAGTTCGCCGGGCCGAGCATGTGGATGCCCCAGTCGCCGATCATTTGGGAGCCGTACTCGAGGAACCCTCGCCAATTGGAAGGATGGATCTTCGAACTGTACGGATGCTTCTCGGCGCGACCGGACCACAGATCCCAATCAAGGGTCGCGGGGATGGCTTCAGCCGCGGGCCATTCGGTGATGTCGCGGGCGAAGCCGCCGCCGCTCATGGAGTGAACCTCCGTGATGTCGCCGAGTTCGCCACTCCAGATGATCTCGCACGCAACCCGCGTGGCCTCGGAGGAGTAGCCTTGATTGCCCATTTGCGTGACGACGTCGTATTTCTTCGCGGCATTCGTCAGCAGACGCGCCTCCCAGACACTCTGGGTGAGCGGCTTTTGACAGTAGACTGCGACCCCGCGCTCCATGGCGTACAGCGCGACGGCGGCGTGCATATGATCCGGGATCGTGATCGTAATCCCGTCGAGATTCTTATGCTCCTTATCGAGCATCTCGCGGTAGTCGCGATACAACTTGGCTTTTGGGAACAACTCCGCTGCCTGTTTAAGAAAACTCTCGTCCACATCGCAGAGGGCATAGATGTTCTCCGTGCTGACGCTGCGCGTATCGTTCAGACCCTGCATGCCACCCACACCAACGCAGCCGAGGTTCAATTTGTCGCTCGGCGCCTGGTCGCCCGAAGCGGCCAGTACGCTCCGCGGGACAATGGAAAAAGCCGTAATCGCTGCGGTGGTAGCGAGAAAGTTCCGGCGGGTGACGGTCTGCTTGTTTCTGGATTTCACAACACTTCTCCCCCATTTGCGTTCATTCGCCCCCGCCGCGGACATGCGCGAGGCCACGATAAACGGAATAGCTACTTTCAGTACCGTACCGGATTCTGGAGATCTGGCGCTGAATGTTCAAGCATCGAATTCGAACGGCTCTGCAACCGCTGGCGGGCACCCGCGCGCACCCGTCTTGCTACGTAGAGACCGGCGGCGATCTGGACGAACGCAAGAACCTGCCCATAGGTGAACGGCCCGGCTATCGTGTGGGTATCCCGCAGCGATTCCATGCCAAACCGGAGCAATCCGTACACGCAGAGATAGACTGCCGTAACAAGGCCGGCGGGCGTTGGAATCCACTTTGCGCGCGCAGATTGGACCTGAACCAATACGAGGCTCAACGCGGCAACGTCCAGACACGGCCAAAGATACGCGGGGTTGAGCCAGTGCTCCAGAGGAGCGGGCGGCACGCTGGGACAGCAGCCCTGAAACAGGCAGGAAACGCGCGCGATCGCAGAGGCTATGCAGATAGCGGGTATCGCGGCGTCTGTGTATCTAAACGCAACGTGGCCCCCCAACCGGCCATAAATCGTCTGAACCGCCAGAATCGCCCAGACCGCCCCGAACGAACCGAATCGGGCTTCTATCCAGGCGCCGTTGGAAAAAACTGGCTCGCCGAGGTAGAGCGGTTGGACAAACCCGTACACACGCCCACCGATCACCGCGCCTAAGCAACACGTGACAGTGAGGAGGATCGCGCGTAACTGGCGCGTTTCGAGACCGGGATACACGCCGCGATACAAGAGTAGCGCGAAATAGGCGGCTGCTACCGGCAACAATAACCCTTCCGGTGTGATCGCGACCGACCCTATGCGGAGATATGGAGCCATTGCCTCCACAGTTCAACCCTTCGGCTTCCGCAGGCCGTCGTGCGCCTTACTGCCTCGGCGCTTGCCGACGAGCGTCACGAACCAGATGGTCAGGAGGACCAGGAGAACGACGAGCGCGACCCACGCTCTTCTGGAGCCACCCGCGGTGATATCAGTCCCCGCCACTCCGGCGATGCGAACCTCATCCGCATCTGGGGGCCAGGCCTCCCTGTGGCCCGAACGGCGGAGTTTGAGAGCTTTTTCGCCGGTGGACGGCGGATCACCGGCATCAATCAATTCTGCCACCGACATCCGAATCGAAGGCAGCAGATCGAACAACTCGTTCCCTGGACATTCAGTACCGCTGGGACAGGCGACGGGATTCGTCGCAGCGTTGGCGTCCCGATGGCCGCAGATGTTCGGTATGACAATGCCGGTTCCGGGATGGAGCGATTGGCCTGCGGGATCGATGGATTGTCGATCGCACGTCCATGCGAGAAGTTCTTCGGCGCGTAGCTGCGCATTTTCCGAAGGCGGCACGCTCGCGTAGCTTCCGAGCACGGCGACGCCCATCGTGTTGG
>JAHDWY010000676.1 GCA_023384315.1 Candidatus Hydrogenedentota bacterium
CGCATCGCCACGCATGGCGATCATGGCAGGCGAGCGAAAAACATGCTGGGCGATGCAGAACCCCTCCTCCGGAGCGAGATGGGGCGCCCACCACTGGTCCGGTTCTACAAGAACATCAAAGGGAATCGATAGCTCATCTTGCTGGATCGAGTCTTCAATTGACCATGTCATACGGACGCGCCGCCATCCATCTGGAAGGTCTTCGATTTGCGTCTCAGCCGAAAGGCCACCGAGTCGTGGCGCTGTGAACCGGAGCCAATCATCATCGCCCAGGGACGCGGTAAACCCGCCGCCGTTGTTGGCGATCGTGAATGCTGAGGGAGATTCCTCCGAGCAAACTGATAAGCACATCACAAAGTAAAGTACGATCCCGAAAAGCCTTGTCACCATCGCATTGACGCTCCGTCCAACCATTTGCCCCCCTCATCCCAGATTCCGCATGCAGGCCATGCAGATGCGGATCTCTTCGTAGCTGACTTCTTCGTTCAGCGCCTGATAGACCGGCTTCATCCGGTCCGTTTCCATGGATGCGGCGCATTCACGCACCCGTTCGAAGATGGATCCATGCACCCAGGGCGCCGGATCGGCTATCTGATTCTCTTCGATGTATTTCAGCAAGTAGCCTGCGACCGTTGACGGCGCGCGCTGGATAATCGCGCTTACTTCTTCGATAGCTCTGCCTTGTTTGAAAAGCGGCTCGCACTGGCGCCACGTATCGATCTTTGATGGGCGCTTGCGCGCCGGTTCGTCATCCAATTCAAGCGCGGTGCTTGCTGATACGGTAACGTTCGTGCTCAGCCCGTGTTCGTCGCAATACCGCTGAATTACCGCGATAAACGCATCCCCGAAGTCGCGAAACTTCTTCTGACCGACTCCGTGCACACCTAAAAATTCGATCGTATTCGTCGGTCGTTTCCGCGCCATATCCATGAGGGAGGCATCGCTGAAAACGACGTAGGGCGGAACGCGGCGTTCCTCCGCCTCCTGGCGGCGCAGCGTTCGCAGCGCTTCGAACAGGCCGGCATCGACGCCTTCCATGGATTTCACGGCGGTGGCCGTCGACTTACGGGTGCGCCCCGAGACTTTCGTCAGCGAGGGCGCGCTATCGTCCGCGCCGCGCCCCAGCGCCGTTACGCTGAGGACATTGTACTCACCCGTCTTCTCCAGGTACCCCTGCGCGACCAGTTGCTCGATCCAGTCGCGCACCGCGCGTTGCCCTTCGGAGGCCAGGCTCGCGTAGGTGCTCAGGTTGTCGTGGCCCTTGGACAGGACGCGTTCTTCGGTCGATCCAGAGAGCACGAGCGCAGTGTAGGTCGGCCCGGCCATGGAGCCGAGTTCGTCCACGCAGGCGAGAATGGCACGCACGATCTCGACGGAACCCTCAACCGTATCCAGCTCGTTCAGACAATAGTCGCAAGCGCCGCAGCGGTCCTTGGGGTAGTGCTCGTCAAAGTAGGCGAGCAGTGTCTTCCGGCGGCATGCCGCGCCGGTGCAGTAGCGTTGCATGTCTTCAAGCTTGGACAACGCGATTTCGGCCGTCTCGCCCTCTTGCTTCGCCAGCATGCTCTTCCAAATCATGAAGTCGGCCCCGGAATAGAGAAGCCGGCACTCTGCTTCCAACCCGTCGCGCCCCGCGCGGCCGCTTTCTTGCTGATAGTGTTCAATGGACTTGGGCATGCCGGCATGAATGACGAAGCGGACGTCAGGCTTGTCGATGCCCATGCCAAAGGCGACTGTCGCCACGACGATATCCGCCCTGTCGCGGATAAACGCGTCTTGATTCCGCTTACGATCCTCGTCGCGAAGACCTGCATGATAAGGCACAGCCTTGTGCCCCGCGATGTTGAGACGCTCACAAAGGGAATCCACTTCCTTGCGGCTGATGCAGTAAATGATGCCGGACTCGCCCTCGTGGCGGCCCAGGACGCGGCCGATTTGCTGGAATGCATCCGCACGCCGTTCGGCGCGGTAGACCAGGTTCGGACGGTCGAAGGACCCAACCAGCACCTCGGGTTCGCGAAGGGACAGTTCCTCGACGATATCGTTACGCACGTGGCTCGTGGCCGTCGCGGTGTAGGCGTGGACATGGACGTCCGGGAAGGTATCCCGCAAGCCGCGCAACTGCCGGTATTCGGGCCGGAAATCGTGACCCCATTGACTGATGCAGTGCGCCTCGTCGACGACCATGAACGACACGTTCGCGCCGCGCAGATAGTCGCGGAATCGCTCTTGCGCGAGGCGTTCCGGAGACACGTATAGAATCTTGAGCGACCCGTCGCGGATGGCTCGGTCCACGGTCCGGCGTTCCTCCGCATTCATCATGCTGTGAATGGCCGCCGCGGAAATCCCGTTCGCCGTGAGCGCGTCAACCTGGTCTTTCATGAGGGATATGAGCGGCGAGATCACCACGGCCATACCCGGCAAGACGAGCGCAGGGGCTTGAAAACAGAGGGATTTCCCCCCGCCGGTCGGAAGGATCACAACCGAGTCCTTCCGGTCCATGACGGCTTGCATGGCCTCCCGCTGCAACGGCCGGAATGATTCATACCCCCAGTATCGCTGAAGTATTTCCTGGATCTGCGTCATCAAATGTATTCCGGTATCGTAATTCTCAACGGGAATCGGTCCCGGGGACAAAAGCGTTTCGATTGAAGAGTTGATAAATGCATCGCGCTCGGGTACACGTATTCCACCATGGTGACTGAGAAACTACACCGTACATCACGCGCCCTCCGAGGACAAGTATGCGTTGCGATTTTGGCGATTGCATTTCTGGGGATGGGTTGTACGACCAAGGGGAACGACAAATTGGGACCGCGCAGCTTCCCGGTGAACCACATCGATGACCTCTGGGACTTCAGCAGCCCT
>JAHDWY010000677.1 GCA_023384315.1 Candidatus Hydrogenedentota bacterium
ATCGGCACAGCCGTCGAGCGGTTCGAAGACTGCGTGTAGCGCGCATAGACGCGGTAGAGGCCGGCGGCGGGCGGGTTGTGGCGGAAGGTGGCGGTCTTATCGCCCTTGCCGGTGTTGTTGTCCGTGAGGTAGTCGCCGGGTTCGTAGGGCAGGTTGCCCCACACGCGGCACACGTTGTCGGTATACAAATGACGCGGGAACGACCAGCCGGAATAGAAGTCAGTCATGACCGCGATCGGCGTCATCATCGTGCCGGGTTGGCCGTGGGTCTGCACCCATTCGCGCGCGGCCTGCTGCATACGACCGATGGGCGTCAATTCGTCGCCCACGAACCAGCCGGACTCGTATCCGACGAAGACGCAGTTGTAGAGGATGTGGCTGTACAGGAGGCGCTTGAGCAGGCTCAGGCTGGTGCCCTTGTCGGGTCCGTGGTCGTCGCCTTCGGCGGCATAGTTTTTGTAGCCCCAGCGGTTCCAGACGGACGCGTTGCCAAACCACGGAACGCCGTATTGTTTGCCGGCGCCGCGAATGAAGGAGTAGTACACCTGGCCGTTGGGCAAGCCCTGGGCAGTCTCCGCGCCGATGGTGGTATACACGCCTTCCTTGAGAAAGTAGTGGCCGAAGTTGAGCGACACGAGCGTGGACATCCTGTTGCCCAGCTCGTCCGTCATGGCCTGGAAGTGATGCTGGAAATTGAGGTATTGCGCGACGCGGTCGCCGGAGATGGGATACATCTGGGACGCGTAGCCGCCGACGTAACGGCCATCCTGTTCGCCCACGTCCATACCGAGCCAGCGCTCGCCAAGTGTCGATTCGAGCATATCGAACACACCCGCGGGAGGATGGAACTGCTGCCAATAACCGCCGGGACCCGATCCGGGAACATAGCCCCAGATGTCGAAGAGAAACAGATCGCGCCGTTTGATGGCGTCCGCAAGCTCGTCGAGATTCTCCGCGAACACGATGGGATAGGAAGGCCATATCACATCGCCCAGGCGATGGTTAACCGTGTACTTTTCCAGTTCCTCTTCGAAGCCCACGATCCGGTCGTTCTCGACACCGAACCCGCGCAATGTGACAAACCGCGTGCGGTTTCCGAAGGTCTCCCAGGCCGGCGGTTGGACATGGCGGCGCTCGTAATCGGGATGCGATGCGGGATCGAGCAGATGGTCGTACACGCGAATCGGCGGCGCGCTCTCCTCCGCCACGGCAGTCATGGCAATGATCAAGGCGCACGCGCACAGAACCAGTGTTTTCATCGCAGACCCCGCTTTCGTAAGACAAAAAGAGTGCGGTGCAAATATACACCGCACTCTCGACGGAACAACAGCCTATTCGGGCTGAATTTCACCCTCGGGATACCCGTGGCCGGACTCGGGCTCGGGCGTGTCTTTGAAGGGAAAGGTGTCGGGCACGACGCTTACGCCCGTGGAGAAGACGAAGGGCGACGAGAAGTCGGGATTCGGGAACTGCATTTCGAGCAGGAACGCCGTCCACCCTTTTTCCAGGGCTTCGAGTTCGGCGCGGTAGACGCCGTTGCCGTCGCCGTTGACTTCGCTGCTTTCCCATACTTGACCGATCTTTTCCAGGCGGAAATCGCGGCCCTCGGGATTGGTCGCTTTCCACAGCAGGACCTTGGTGGGCTTCGTTTCGCAGCGCACTTCGAGCGCGCCGTTCGCCTCTTTCTTCCAGGTGTACTTGGGCAACGGCGTGCCAAGGGCGCAAGCCTGGTAGAAGGATGCGAGGTTGAAGTAGGCCTCCAGGTTCAGGCCGTGGTCGGTGTTGGGGACGTAGCGCAGGTGCGTCTCGCCCTTGAGGTCATTGTAATAGACCTCCCACGAGTTGGGCGGGAAGAACTGATCGCCGGCGGAGTTGAGCACGAACTTGGGCATGGTGAGCCGATCGATGTAGCTGTAGGGATCGACGATGGCTTCCAGCTCTTTGAAGCGCGGGGTGTGACGGCGCGGGAGGATGTTCATATCCACATAATCGCCGACGGCCGGCGCCCAGAAGCCGTAGGCGTCGAAATGAAAATCGAGCGAGTTCGCTACGTTGAGCACGTCGATGACTGCGGGAACGATTCCGATGACGCGTTTGTCGACGGCTGCGACGGTCCACGTGGTCCAGCCGCGCTTGGAGCCGCCCGCGACGACAAATCCCTCGATCTCGGGGTGCTCAGCCTGCACCATGTCCATGGCGCGCACGACGGCTTTCGTCATGGGAAGGCGCGCGAGCCAGATGGGGTCGCCGCCTTCGAGAAACTTGTCCCAGCCGTAGGTGATGAGAGCGTCTTCGGAACGGCCCTCTTCTTTGTAGCGATCGTCCTGTTCGCCGGTGAACTTCAGGGGCTGGTTGGGGATCTGCTTCACTTCCACCACGACGGACTTCGTCATCATCGCGACTTGCGCGAGTGCGGAATCCGCGGAGGGCGGATCCTCGCCACGGTTGCTGCCGCCGCCGATGAATACGAGCGATTTGCTGTGCGCGAGTTCCTTGGGCACGAAGACCACCACCCAGTGTTCCCACTTCGTGCGGTCGACCAGGCTTGCGTCCAGCCATTCTTGCGACACCATCTTGTAGACGTGGGCCGTGTAGCCGTCGGCTTCCGTGGTCTGCACCGGTCCATCGCCGTAGGTGAACGCGGGATCGGGTGTGGCGACGTAGTCATCAAGCGGAGTGGCATGTGCCGTGAAAGCCAGGGCCGCAGCGATCAACCCTGCGGCTGCAAAGATACGATGGAAACAAAACGGTTTGCTACTGAAGGAACTCATGATTCTAACCTCTCACTTTCAGATACCGAACTCCGCGCAGGATTCGGCGTTGGCACCGTCGTAACCGGCCCCATACGCGCGGACGGGACGGTTCGA
>JAHDWY010000678.1 GCA_023384315.1 Candidatus Hydrogenedentota bacterium
CCTCAGTACTAGAACTCAACCCCGCGAATCACGAATTCACTACGCTACAGGATAACAAGATTGTCGCGATGAATAACCTCGTCAAAATCCTTGCGACCTAGAATGGACTGAATATTCGCGCTTTTGCAACCCTTGATGCGTTGGATGTCGTCGCTGGAGTAGTTCACAAGCCCCCGCGCTACATCCTTGCCCGATCCATCGATAATGCGCACCGCCGCACCCATGCCAAACGAACCGTCCACGCCGGTAACGCCCGCGGCGAGCAGGCTGCGGCCCTGTTCCAACAAGGCCCGGCGCGCACCATCGTCGACATAAACGATGCCCTTTGCCGCGCGGCCGAAGGCGATCCAGCGTTTGCGGTGCGGCATGAGCGCCAGCGATCGGCCGAAGGTGGTGCACGGTACTGTGCCGTCCAGCACACCGCGGACCACCCCTTCGCGGCGGCCGTCGGCAATCACCATCACATAGCCCGACGCGCAGGCGATCTTCGCCGCGTCCAGCTTCGTTTTCATTCCGCCGACAGACGTGGCCACTTCCGTGTCGCCGGCCAGTGCCTCGATTTCCGGCGTGACCGACTCGACGTGAGGAACGAGTTTCGCGTCCTTGTGAATCCTCGGATTCCGGTCGAATAGGCCGTCCACGTCGCTCAGGATGATCAAGACATCGGCGTCCACCTTACCGGCCACGCGCGCGGACAGGGTGTCGTTGTCGCCGAAGCGCAGTTCATCGGTCGCCACGGAATCGTTTTCGTTCACGATGGGGATGACGGAACCCATGGCAAACAGCGTATGAATCGTATTGCGGATGTTGATGTACCGCTGCCGGTCGTCGAGGTCGGCGGCCGAAAGCAGCACCTGCGCGGTATGCAGTCCGTCGCCATAGGTTTCGAACATGACTTCGTAGTAGTGCATCAGACGCGACTGGCCCACGGCTGCGGTCGCCTGCTTGAGCGGTAGGAGCTTCGGCCGTTCGGTCATGCCGAGCAGATTCATGCCGCAACCAATCGCGCCGGAAGAAACGAGGAGAATGTTGAGATTCCGTTCCCGCTTGAGCGCGGCAAGTTCCTGGACGATCCGCTCAAGGATGCGGCCGTCGAACCCGGTTGGGCCCGTCAGCAGGGACGTGCCGACCTTCACGATGAGGGTCCGCACCCTATCGGGCACGTTATTCGGCGTGGTACTCAAGTTCTGTTTCCCCAATGACAATCGTGTCGCCTTCTTTAGCGCCCATGCGTTTCAACGCCTTCAAGAGTCCCATCCGCTGAAATCGTTTGTGCAAGTGGCGTATGGCTTCCTCGTTGTCGAAATTCGTCATGATCACCGCCCGCTGGACGGCTTTCCCCTTTACTTCGAATCCGGCCTCCGTCTTCGTGATGTAAAACGGCGCCTCAAACACAAACTCTACATCCTGTTGCGGTGGTTCCTCCACGAACTCGTCCTGTCGAATGCGGTCCACGGTCGCCCAGAGGAATTCTAGCAACTCGTCGATCCCTTCGCCCGTGGCCCCGGAAATCAGAAACGGATTCTTGAAATCCGGCGCGACCGTATCAAATCGCGCGCGGTTCTCCGAGACGTCCGCCTTGTTCAACGCGAATACTTTGGGGCGATGGGCGAAGACGTCGCTGTGCTGCGCCAACTCATTCTCGAGAATCGCCCGCGTCGCCGCGGGATCTTCGTCTCCCAGGTCGATGAGAAAGAGGAGTACTTTCGTGCGCTCGATGTGGCGCAAAAAATCGTGGCCAAGCCCTTTGCCTTCGGCAGCCCCTTCAATGATCCCGGGAATGTCCGCGATGGTCAAGGTCCGGAAATCGCTCAATGGCGCAACGCCGAGATTGGGGGAGAGGGTCGTGAAGGGGTAGTCGGCAATCTTGGGCCGGGCCGCGGTCACTGCCGCCAGAAAGGTGGACTTGCCCGCGTTGGGCAAACCGACCAAACCGACTTCCGCGATCACCTTCAGCTCGACCACGTATAGACGATCTTCGCCGGGCTCCCCTTTTTCCGCAAACCGGGGCGCGCGGTTTACCGAGGTCACAAAGCGTGCATTGCCGCGTCCGCCGCGACCGCCATTGGCCGCGAGGTATCGCGCGCCATCCTCCGTGAGGTCGGCGACGATTTCGTCCGTTTCCGCGTCTTTGATCACGCTGCCGGGGGGGACGTGGATGAAAACGTCTTCGCCCGTCTTGCCATGGCAGTCGCTGCCCTGGCCGTGGACGCCGGACGCGCCCTTCCTGTGGGCGTGGTAGCGGAGATCGAGGAGGGAGGTGTAGCGCGAGTCGGCGATGAAGTAGACCGAACCGCCATTGCCGCCGTCGCCCCCGTTGGGACCGCCGCGGGGCACGTACTTCTCGCGCCGGAAGCTGCAACACCCATTGCCGCCCGCACCGCCCGTAACCCGAATTCGTGTGCGATCGACAAACATGATGGCAGCCGTGGGCCGCAGCGCTACTCGGCTGCGGCCGTCTCGACTACATCAACACACTTGCGGTCTTTGCGGGTCTGGCGGAACGAAACGACGCCGTCCTTCAACGCGAACAGGGTGTCGTCCCTCCCGATGCCAACATTGTTGCCGGGATAAAACTTGGTGCCCCGCTGACGCACGAGGATGTTGCCCGCCCGCACGGTTTGACCGCCGAATTTCTTGATGCCAAGGCGTTGTGCTGCGCTGTCGCGGCCGTTTCGCGAACTACCGCCCGCTTTTTTGTGAGCCATTCGTAATCTCCCTTACGCCTGAATGTCGCGTACTTTAAGCTGCGTGTAGGACTGACGGTGTCCCTGCGTCCGGATGTAATTTTTGCGGCGCTTCTTCTTGAACACACGGATCTTCTTGGCGCGATCCTGTTCCGTGACCTCGCAGACGACCTTGGCC
>JAHDWY010000679.1 GCA_023384315.1 Candidatus Hydrogenedentota bacterium
CCCGTGACATGCGGTCTTTCGAGACGGCCGACGAACTCTACACCTGCCTCAACGGAGCGACCCCCATCGACATCATCTTGGACGCAACCGCAAAGGTGGACGGCACGGTCCACCCCATGGGATTCGTCCTGCCCGAATCCGGCGGCCGCGTCTTCCACTGCACCCTCGGCCACGACGTCCCCTCGCTCCAACACCCCGGAACCCGCGACCTCTACCGCCGCGCCACCGTCTGGGCCGCCGGCCTCGAACCGTAATCGCTTCAGCCAACTGGTTTAAGAACATCCCCCTTTGTCCCCCTTCGAAGGGGTAACAAGAGTGGTTTCCGTGGTTTTCGAGTTCGTGTCACGAATCCATGACTTAAATTCTGGTGATTCTCGCACGCAGTGCTTCCGCGTCGCAGCACTCGCTCTATTTAGTCTGAGACCCGACCACTACTTCAGATGCAACGCAAAGCGGCGCGAAAATTCCCCCTTTGAAGGGGGATAAAGGGGGATGTTTCTTCGAGTCTAGCCCGGCGATTTCCTTCGAAGTTACTCGTAAAACCACCCCGCCGGGATGGTCCTTAATTGCAGCGACAACCCACCCGCATAATTGAAGTACGTGAGATACGCCACATCCCCGACCCACGTCACCGCCGGGTAGGCCCAGGCATCTTCCGGCGCATCTTCGATGTTTCGAAACTGATTCCATGTTTCGCCGTCGTTTCCAGATAGGGCTGCTGTCAAGGGATTCCTCGCGGATCCGCCCGGATTGTGGTTCCAGATCGCCAACAAGTCACCCGTACCCGGCACTCGGCTGATCGACACCGGCGCAGCCGACCCCTTCAGTTCGGTCGCAACCGGCACCGACCACGTCTCGCCGCCATCTTCCGAAATACTCTGATACTGGCCCCCTAACTGGGTCCGCATCAGCATCAGCACCCGCCCATCTTTCAACTCGACACACGCAGGTTCCCAGGAGCCGGTCTCGGGTTGCACCCGCTGCGACTCCCGCCACGTTTCCCCGTCGTCGTCGGACAGATAGCAGTAGCTGTCGCCGCCTTCCCAAGCCTCCAGCAGAATCCGGCCTGAACTCAGCCGAATGCTGCGGCCATTTGTAAGTCCGGTATACTTTCCATCGAGACTGAGCTGCTTGGGCGACTCAAACGTCTTCCCCTCGTCCGACGACACCCGCATCATGACCCGGCAATCCGTACTCTCCGTGTTCTTCTGGCAGTAAAACAGTGCGATGCGGTTGTCTTTGAGACGAAGGAAATTTACCTCCATCACGTTGCACCCGCCGTCGTTTTCCACCAGCGTGTACTTCTCGCCCCAGGTCCGCCCGCCGTCCGTGGATACCATCCCCGAGATCCGCGCCGGACCGTGGTCCGCCCCGTCGCCCGCATAGAATTCCGTCCAACCCAACAGCAACGAGCCATCCTCCAGCAGAATAATGGCCGCCTCGCTGTTCCGCGGATTCTCCGGACCGACCGGCGCCACGGTGAGATGAAACGCCTCACCCTCGGGTTGCCCGTGCATAAAACCCAACACCACGATCCCGATTGAAGCAAATGATGCAAAAGTCGCCATTTTAGCCCCCGTTTCCGGTTTCGTTGCCGTAGAACCAGTCGATTCCGATGCGGGCGACGTGAAGTCCGTCCCGCTTATGAAAGCTCACCAGCGCCAGGTCATCCACGTAGGTCACGCTTGGATAGCCGTAGTCCTCCTCCGGGTCTCCCATAACTACGCGCTCCTGCTCCCACGTTACTCCGTCGTCTCTGGAAATGGCCGAAGCCATCGGGGTGCGCCAACGGGGATCGGGAGGACCGCCCGTGCAACGAATGAGCAGCAGGTCTCCCGTGGACGGAATACGGGTCACGTTGAGGGCCGATGTATTGTGGGGTGGCAACGGCAGGTCGTCCACCATTTCACCTTCAGACCAGGACTTTCCCTGGTCGGAAGAGAACGCGCGCGCCACGAACCCGCTGTACGTGCGCATCAGCATCATGAGCCGGCCGTCACGGAGCTCCACCACGTGAGGCTCCTGGGTTTCGACGGGCAGCAGACTTACCTCATTGTCGCTGCGCCACCACGTGTAACCATTGTCGTCGGAGTACATGCAGTACGACACGTACCCGGAATGGTCCCCGCCCTCGGTCCGCCGTTGATACTCCACCGGGACGATGATGCGGCCCGAGGATAGCAGGAGCAGTTTGTTGTTGTGCACGATGTGGTATCCGCTCGATGGCGTAACGATGAGTTGGTCGCCCCATGTCGCTGTTTCGTCTGCGGTGCGGCGGTAATACGTGTGACCAAAGAGCGGTTTCATGCTGCTCCGGTAGATATACGACATCAGAATCTGATCGTTGGGCAACCGCAGAAAGCTCGGATGGCAATAGATGTCCGGTCCCTTCGGAGTCGGCGCTGGAACCAGCGGGAACTCCTCGCCCCACGTCTTGCCCCGGTCCTCGGAGTAGCGTCCCGCGACGGCGCCATCCGCGTTGCCTTCCGCGTCGTAGCGGGTGTATCCCAACAAGAGTCGCCCGTCACGGAGCTCGACGATGTCTCCCGGCATGCTTCGGTACCCATAAGTCTTAACGGGCAACGGGACGACGTGGACATTCTCGAATACCCTCAGCGGAGCGTCTTCGGCAAAACCGCCATGCGCCAACAGCGCTGAAAGACATACAACGAACCCGATGAGCTGCAGGTCGATTCTTCGTTGTCTGCGGCGGCCCAAGATCTTTATTGGTCCATTCATCTGACGAGCCCTCAAACAGTGATTCGCGTTCCAACCTCTGTTGCATGGTATTCCGCGCCACCGGTGGAATCCAACATCTGGGCAAACGCCTGGGACACGACAGGTCGCTTGTGATAAAACGAT
>JAHDWY010000680.1 GCA_023384315.1 Candidatus Hydrogenedentota bacterium
AGAAGAGAGCGAGATTGGATTCAAGGAGTTTTGCGTGGGACGGGGGTGCGTCGACCAGCAGCGGCACGGCGAGCTGCTGCGCTTGATAGTCGTGGTCTTCGAGGTCGGCCCGGAGCGCGTCGTAAGTCAAGCGTTCGTGGAGCGCGTGTTGATCGATAATGAGCAGCCGATCGTCCTCCGGTACGAGCAAATACGTGTCGAACAACTGCATGGGCGCGTCGCCGATGGCGCCCATGGGGCGATATACCGCGGAAGGCGCGGCTGACTCGAAGTCATCGCTCGTGTCCGCGCTTTGGATAAGCGTTTGCACCGGTGGTGTATAGCGATCGAGTGGGTTTGATTCGGCGGCCGGGAGTCTGTGCTCGAAGGGAACCTTATCCGTTTGCGCTTCGACGAAGTCGCTGAATCTTGCGCGCGGTTCCGGGATTTCTTGCGGAGCGGCAGACGACGTCGCGCAGGCCTCTTGCCGGGGCGCGGGCCGAGGCTGTTGCAGGAATGCCGGCTCTTCGGAGCGGTGAAGTTCCGAGAGGCGGTCGCGAACCACCTGTCGTACCGCATCGCGTGCCGCGCGCTCATCCCGAAAGCGAATCTCGCGCTTGGACGGGTGAATGTTCACGTCGACCAGGCGCGGATGGACGTCCACCAGCACCATACCTACCGGATGACGGCCGACGGTGACCAGCGACCGGTAGCCGTCCTCGAAACCGTATTGCAGCGACCGGTTCACGACGGGGCGTTTGTTGAGAAAGAAGAATTGATGAGAACGCTGCGACCGCGTTAATTGCGGCGTCCCGATGAGGCCTGTGAAACGAAATCCTGCAAGCTCTGCGTCGAGATCGACGAGGTCCTTGAGGAAGTTCAATCCCCAGATGAGCGCGACCCGCTCGCGCAACGAGGCGCGCTCAGGGATATCGAAAAGGGTCTTGTCGTTGTGCGTCAGCGAAAACGCCACCCCCGTTTGCACGAGGGCATGACGCTGGACGATGTCGATGCACTGGCTCAATACGGTGGTGATGCCGCGAAGAAACTTGGCGCGAACGGGGGTATTGAAGTACAGGCGGTTGACGGTCACCCGGGTGCCGCCCGGCGCAGCCGAATGTTCCACGTCCCGCAGGACTCCGCCTTCGATGCGAAGCCGGGTGCCCGAATCATCTCGTTCCCGCCGGGTGACCAGTTCAAACTTGGACACGGCGGCGATACTGGCAAGGGCCTCGCCGCGGAAACCCATGGTGGAGATGTTGTCGAGATCGTCTGCCTTTCGAATTTTACTTGTCGTGTGACGCTCGATTGCGAGGAGCGCGTCTTGCTCGGACATGCCATGGCCGTCGTCGATTACCTCGATCGTGCGGCGGCCCGCAGCGACCAGGCGTACCTGAATGCGAGTGGCTCTGGCGTCGAGCGCGTTTTCGACCAATTCCTTAACCACGGAAGCCGGCCGCTCAACGACCTCGCCCGCGGCGATTTTGTTCGCCACGTTCTCGGGGAGGACGCGCACGCTGGGTATGGCCGTTTTCGGACTCATGAAATCACCTGTGGCCGTATCTTAGTCGAGGCTTCCCCGGTCAGGCAAACGGGACGCAGGGAAGAGGCCTACGGGATGGGTTCACGCGAACTTACTTGGGGACGAATCGGACAAAAAGCGTTGGGCCTGTCCGAAGACAGGCCCAAGACATCATCTCTACGATAGGGACGAAACGCGCGAACGGGGATTAGAGCGTGTAATCCAACGTCACGTAGATTTCGTCGCAGGAAACAACCTGATCGAACGTGATGCAAAGGTTGGTCGTGTCCAGTTCCACTTCCGAAAGGATGACGGTGGAATTCTCAACACAATCTTCCTTGTCATCGAAGATCGCCCGGATGTCGTAGGTACCCGGGGAATTGTTCGGAATCACGCCCTCGCCGCCGGGCAGCACGCGCTCGCCGCCGGGAAGATCGTTCGGACCCCAAGACGGGGAGCCGGAAGTCACAACGTTAACTTCGGTCAGATCCAAGAACGTGTCATTCTTCAGGCAGATCTTCAGCCTGATGAATGCATTCAGGAGACCGGGGCAGCCTACCATCAACGGCAGGGCGACACCGGCCAAGAGTGCCAACGTGGCAATACGACGGACCTTTGGTGACATGTGCGTTTCCTCCTTTTCTGCACCCTACACAACTGCGTTCAATTACTGAACAACCACATCATACTCTAGGGGTACCCGCGAATGCAAGCGCCCCTCACCTGTACCGCTAATGGTACGTTCCTCACTGGCTCCCCCCACAAGTCCTTGTGGGAGTGGCCAGTAGAGAGACTCCGGCCTTCGGCTTTACCATCAGCCTGTACACAATACCCAATCTTCGGCCATATGTTACCAACAATTCTTGGAAAACACAAGGGGTAGTGGTGGGTACGAAAAGTCACCCTGTCTCTTGGTGTCCTTCCTGCCCTCTACCGTATCAGACAGCCTCGGTCGAGACACGCCCCGATGACCACAGCTATCTTAGGCCGAATCCGCCTGATTGTCAAGTACCAGTTCCCTAGTTCGGCCATTCCTCTTTTCCGTGCCGGTGCGCGCCAGGCCCCGGGTCACCCTCCGGTTCCGTTCGCAATTCGCAGTGGAAAACTCGGTCTCGCCACCGCATAATGGGCGCCCTTGTGTCTGCATTTCGCAAAGTTGGGGTTTATCGCCGGTGTTGAGGTCGTATTTCGGTTGGGGCGTGCTGGCTGCTGCCTGTGTGGGCTTGGCGTTTGCCTTGCGCCCCGCTCCACCAGGCTCTCCTGAAGAACGCGAAGCCATTCGCGAGGGCCGTACGGTCGTTCTCTATTGGGACCGCCATTCCGGCCAC
>JAHDWY010000681.1 GCA_023384315.1 Candidatus Hydrogenedentota bacterium
ATCGTCGTTTCAAATACCGTCGATGTGCTGACCAACGTCGCGCTTCAGCAAACGACTTGGCCGCGAGGACGCGTCATCGGCTCCGGAACGGTTCTGGACAGTGCGCGGCTTCGCTACCTGCTAAGCGAACACTGCAACGTCGACATTCACAACGTCCATGCCTACATGCTCGGCGAGCATGGCGACAGCGAATTCGCGGCTTGGTCCATGACCCACCTCGCGGGCATCCCCATTGATGCATACTGCCCCGCCTGTCACAAGTGCGCGAACTGGATGGACGAACGCAAAAGCATTGAAGAACGAGTCCGCAATTCGGCGTATCACATTATCGACTACAAAGGCGCCACGTGGTTCGGCGTGGGCATGGCGTTGGTCCGCATCGTCGAAGCGATCGTCCGCAACCAGCGCAGCGTGTTGACTGTGTCCACCCGTCTCGACGGCGAATACGGCCTCAGTGACGTGTGCCTCAGCGTGCCCTGCATCGTCTCCGAAAACGGCGTCGACGAGATCGTCGACTGCGGTTTGCCCAACCACGAACGAGATCGATTAGTCGCCTCGGGTGGCATACTCAAGGCGGCAATCGCGAGCCTTGAGCAATTCTGAACGCTCAGAGCACGAGTATTGTCAGCGAACGATTTCCCCACGGCATTCGTGGGATTTTAAGTCCCTCAGCTAACCGGCAAGGCTGATCGGTTCTTCAATATAACGTAGAGCATCAGCGCAATGGCGTACCCGAGCCCCGCCAGAAGAAACACCGTAGTGAAATTGAACGCCATGGCAAGGATGATCGCGATGACCGAGCCGAGGACTGTGGACCCTCCATTAACTCCCCACATCCACGGGACGGCTTCACTTCCATGTTCGGATACCATGCGGAGTCCTTCGGGGAACGGCATGCCCATGAAGATTCCAAGGGGCGCAACGAGCAATACGGTTACGAGGGACCGCCGCAATAAGGTCCAGCCCAGCGTGTACGATATGATCGCCGGATATACAAATGCGGCGACAACGATGGCCACAAGAAGGAGTGACACGCACAGGGAAAGCGAGAGTCCATACCGGCCGCGAATCTGGCTGCCGATCCCCGCGAACAGCAATAATGTGGCGAGCACCAACGCAATCGATCTCGACGGGTGGCCCAGCAGGAGCGCAAACCGTTGCATGAGGGCAATCTCAATAAAGATGAACGACAGACCGAGACAGGTGAAGTAGACCAGCCATTTCTTGAAGTTCGGCATATGGCCTCGTCCGTACTTCAGCAACGGGGCCGCCATGAACACGAAAACTGCAACAGCCAGGAATCCGAGCAGACTGAATAGTGTCAGCGAGGACCAGTTTCCGCGAAGAATCTGGGCGGCCGTACTGGCGCGCGTGGCCAGCCACAATTGGTGCACGGTGAGAAAGTTGAAGAAGAAGGGACTATCATCCCATACGGGACGCGCGTCGTACAGCGAGTCGACCACGACGTCTGGAGAGGTCTCGGTTTTTCGTGCTCTTGCGTAGCTTGCGTAGAGCCGCTGCGTCGAGTAGCCATAGTCTTCACCATCGGCGAGAGGATACATCAAGTGAACACCGTGCCGCTTGCAGTGTGTCCGTATCGTGCGCATGTCCGCCTCCGAAAACGGACTGGGACTAACCATAATCGCAATGAATCCGTTGTTCGGCTGGTAGATTGCCGTAATATGGTCTTCCGGATTCTCGAATCCCATTTCGTACAGTGCTTCGATTACAACGGTAAACAGGCGCACCGACTCGGCAGGAGTCTTCCAGCGGCTGATGCTGAGGACACCCTCGGGCTTCAGGTGCTCGATGTAGTCCTTCATGGCTTCGACCGTGTAGAGATAGCTTTCGGAAAGGACGTAGGCCCCGGCGCTCAACGCCGAAAACGTGTCGATGGCATTCATCACGATGACGTCGTACAACTTCTCCCCGCGCCGGACAAAACTGCGGCCCTCCTCGTTCCACACGGTTACCTCGGGACGATCGAATACCGCCCGGGTTTCCTCCCCATACTCGTCAAGCACGATTCGTGCAGTGGTGGGATTGATCTCGACCGCGTCGATATCCTGGGCCTTTGCCCGAAGCGCGTTGAACACGTCGACGCCGCCGCCCGAACCGATTACGAGGACGGATTTCGGATTCACCCGGATCAAGTACGGCGCTGCCCACGTAATCATGCATTCAGTTTCCGGATTCCAGGGGGCGAGTGCTTCTTCTGGTTGGACGGTTAGACCCGTCCACGCATCGCCGTCGATGAAGATCCGTTTCCGCATGGGGTACTCCTCAGAAGAAGCCACATCGATTCGGCTGATGGGGTTCCATTCTGAGAACTCGATGACGCGTGTCTCCACTTCCTTCAGGTGCGGGCCGTCGTAGAGCGCAACCAGCGCTTTTGTTTCTTCCGGTTCGATGTTCTCATTCAGCGATTCCGTATTTGCCGAGAGGTAGATGAGCACTCCCATGCAAACCAAAGCCGCCGCGGAGTGCCGCCACGAGAGTTTCAACAGGATCAACAATGGGAATACCACAACACTCGCAGCGATGAGCACGAGACCCACGGCACCGAATACACGCATGGCGGCGAGAAAGGCGAAGCAACCCAAGGCGGCGCCGACCAGATCGGCGAAGTAGAGAAAGTGAATATGCTTGACATAGTCCCGGTATACGACCCCGAGAATCCACCCCGCGAAGAAATAGGGCAACGTGGCGATGAAATACGTGATTAGCAGGCGATACATGTTGGCGGATTCGGTCGCGATCCTGGCGGTACTAATGTCAAAGCGCGGAGCGTAGAGGGACGCGATGATGACTGCAAAAAAGTAGAAGAA
>JAHDWY010000682.1 GCA_023384315.1 Candidatus Hydrogenedentota bacterium
AACTGAACCCCCATGCACAAAATCGCCAGATTATAGCGGACGGCGCTGTGGGGTTGCAAAGTTTACGCGCGGATGGTGTTGGACGGCCCGTGGGGCTGGCGCGATATCGCATTAATCCGGTATACGCTGCGGACGGGGAAGACGGGCTGTTTACGTCACGGTACGCTTTTGCCCGCACACCGCGCAGTTTCGGGGCGCATCAAGCCGCGGCTCCCGTCCGGACGGCGAGAATATCCGTTCTATAGGAATATCATATATACGGATAACCAGGCATGGTCATTCGAGCCGCTGCTCCCGTGCAATTCGTTGCGTCCGGTCGCGTCCCCGGGTTGCCCGCCGCCGGGTGTGCCGCCGGTTGATTGAAGGCGTTGACTTGGCCGCGCGCTGTCCGTTCTAATAGGACCATCAAATGACAAAAATCGTCGCTGGGAGAACGTTTACGTCAGTTCAATTTACTGGAATTGGCGAAAGCGCGGCCAGCGGATACAACGTAAGTCTATAGTTGACAATTCTCCGGACCGGATGAGGGGGAGCATGGCACAAGTCCTGCTCCTGCAAGTCTGCGCGAACGCGGTTGGGCTGGGAATGCGAAGTCGGTATACGGGAGTCGCGCTATGAGACGTACACACGGGTTCACCATGGTCGAGTTGATGATCGTCATGGAGATTATCATGCTTCTGACCGCGCTCGCCTACCCCCAACTTCGGCGCGCGCTGATCAACGCTCGAGAAGGCAACGCCGTGGGCTCCATGAAGATGCTGGTCACCGCCCAGGCTGGGTTCAAGGAAGCGGGATTTGTCGACCTCGACGGAAACGGCGAAGGCGACTATGGAACCCTTCCACAACTATCCGACCCTGACGGCGCGGGCGCGACCCAGGGATTCATCGACACCGTGCTTGCCACCGGCGTGAAGTCGGGATACATCTTCACTATCGCTGTGACACCGGGCACGGCCACCAACCCACCGTCCTACACCGTCACCGGAATTCCCACCATACCCGGCAGCACCGCGTACAAGATGTACTACGCCGACGACACCGGAATAATCCGTTTCACCGCAGACGGAACACCCGTGGGACCCACATCGCCGGAGATCTAGTTCCAGTCCCCGGTGCGCCGTGTACGTAACCGCAAACGGTCCGCACTCGAGCGAGTAATGAACTTGCCACGCCTTCCCACTCCACGCTACACTACCGCACATGCCGCATCATCCCTGACCACGCGGGGCTTCGCAACGATGACGACTGTGGAATCCCCGTCTGGTTAGCGCCCCTTTCGCGCCTGTAGCTCAGTTGGATAGAGCAACGGCCTTCTAAGCCGTAGGTCGAGCGTTCGAATCGCTCCAGGCGCGCTTTTTATGTCTAAGCCCCTCTGTCTTGCCGGCCCGCGGAGAAGCCCATTGCATAACGACGGAGCGTCCGCATATGGACTGCGAGGGCTTGCCCTCGCCATCACGGAGCTTTGACCGAAGAGCGAAGTGTGCACACATGCCATGGCAGCCTTCGACACCGCCCTCCGCATCGGCGAGGGCGGCAAGGAGACGCTGAACAACCTCGGCAGTGTCTGCGCGGAGTACGGGCAACTGGAAGCGGCGGAGCGGTACTACACGCAGGCGCTAGAGGCGGACCCGGACTACGGCACGTCGCTGCGGAACCTCGGCAAGGTTTATGTTCAGACCGGTCGGCACCGCGAGGCGTTGCCCCTGTTCGAACGGCTGCTAAAGCAGGACCCTCTGGAACCCGAAGCAAATTGGCTGGCCTTCACCTGCCTGAAGGAGCAGGGCCGCATCGACGAGGCGATAGCGCAATTGGAGCGGATGGATACCTTTCCCGGCGACTACAGCGAAGCGAAGTCGCCTGCGTCGCCAGGTATCACGCGGCTGAGCGTGATACCGAGAGACAAAGCACGCATCTACCGCGAACTGGGCATGATCTACTTTAACGACAAACGCCAACCCGCCATGGCGCACCGATATTTCGCGCGAAGTCTATCCATCGACCCCAATCAGCCGGAACTTCAACGGCTCATCGCGGACCTGCAAGCAGGCGGGTCACCGATGGACGACCCGAACGCTCCGCTTATGCCCAGCGATCTCATGCCCGGCCTTCCAGGAGTGCCTCCCTCGATCCCAACCCCCGATATACCGAAACCGGGTATCGACGTGCCCGCTGTCCCCTGACCGAAGCACGCTCGCTTCGGCCTTTGGCGCAATCTTCGTCTGCGCACGCGTCACGCCAAAGGAGTGAAGCCCATTCGTACTGCCTCGCTCGACGAGCGCGGCACCCCCAACACCATCGATAGCCTCGAACCATTAGGGATTCTTCAAACTCGCCCTTTACAAACCTCGCGCGGTCATCGACCGAACGAGTACTACTCGCGTCATAGGCGTAGGTCAATGTCGAGTTGTCGTAATCCGTGAGCGACGTGAGTCACGCCGCAGGCGTGATCCAATCCGTAATCTTCGTCACGCGCGCCAGGCTGTCATAGAAATAGTTCGCATCAAAAGTGTTCGTAATTCGCAACGCCCAATTAATAGGAACTAGTGCAGGCTCGTCACATGAAACAGCTCAAAGCGATTCTTCCTGCACTTCTCTCACGACACGAAAGCCAACTCCTCTATTCGCGGATTCGAGTGGAAATCCTCCGGGCACCCGAGTCCAACCCGTGTATACATCAAGAGGTGTAACATACTGTCCACCTCGAATAACTGTATGATCGGTTGTCATTGCGAGGGGAGGTTCTGCGAAAGATTGGTCGTAAAACATTGAAGCATCATTTGCTCGCCCGTAATAAATGGGGACAGTAACCATTTATTGCATCC